>JANQPW010000460.1 GCA_028285285.1 Silvanigrellales bacterium | reverse complement strand
ATGTTCTTTGCCGGTTCGAGCAGCTTCCATAGTGTGTCTTTTTCAGTGTGTTCGGGGCAGGCGGGGTAGCCCGGTGCCGGTCGGATGCCGCGGTATTTCTCCGAAATGAGGTCATCAAGGGTCCAATCGTCGGCTTTTTCATAACCCCAGAGTTGTCTCACGCGGCGGTGAAGCCACTCCGCCGTGGCCTCTGCAATGCGGTCACCAAGAGCTTTGTGCAAAATGGACGTGTAATCATCACCAGCCTCTTCGGCATCCACTGCCAGCATTTCTATTTCTCGACCTGCTGTTACAGCAAAGCCACCTATGTGGTCACGCAGGCCAAATTGAGTGCATTGCTTTCTGCTGCAAATGAAGTCTGTGAGGCAGGTGGGTTTGCCCTTTTCAGATTGCGGCAGCTGTCGTCTCAGGAACTGAAGTTCAGCAAGGGTTGAGGAGCTTCGCTCACGACCTTTGTAAAGAAACACAGTTTCATCTTCAGAGTCGCACGACCATAGGCCATACACGGCACGAGGGAAGATGTCTCCCGATGCGAGGTAGCTTTTCAGAAGCCTTTGAGCGTCTTCATGAAGTTTCTGGGCTTCAGGTCCGTATTTCGAGTGTTCGAGAATTTGTGGATAAAAACCCTGGAGCTCCCAGGTCCAAAAGAACGGGCTCCAATCAATCAGGGGTATGACATCAGAAAGCGTCAGCTCTTTTGTGCTGAGCACGTGCACTCCAAGGGGAAGGTGCTGCTCTTTCTCAATGTGGGAAAAGTCAAGCTTTGGCTTTGCACTCCGGACTTCTTCAAGGGGAATGAGACGGGCTTGACGATCGCCAGCCTTGCTGTGAAATCGCTCGCGCATGGTGTTTTGCTTCTGTTTGAGCTGCTCGACCCCTTCAGCCTGAGACATGTCTCGGCATGCGGTCACCACCTGAGAAGCGTCAGTCACGTGGCACACAGCACCGGTGTAATGAGGCGCAATTTTAATAGCCGTGTGCGCAGCACTGGTGGTTGCCCCCCCTATGAAGAGGGGGGTTTTGAGCTCTCGTCGCTCCATTTCCTGAGCGACGTTGATCATTTCGTCGAGCGAGGGTGTGATGAGCCCAGAAAGACCAATGAAGTCCGCATTGTTTTCGGCCGCAACTTGCAAAATGCGATCGCAGGGAACCATCACTCCAAGGTCAATCACCTCAAAGTTGTTGCATCTCAGAACCACAGCCACAATGTTTTTTCCAATGTCATGCACATCTCCTTTCACTGTGGCCAGCACAAACAATTTGCGATCGTTTGATGGCTTTGACTCTGTGGTCTGACCCGACGTGTTCTCCGTGGCGGAAGATTCACGGGAAAGGCGCTTTTCCTCCTCCATGAAGGGTTGTAGGTAGGCCACGGCTTTTTTCATCACGCGCGCGCTTTTGACCACCTGGGGAAGAAACATCTTCCCCTCGCCGAAAAGGTCTCCCACAACTCTCATTCCGGCCATGAGAGGCCCTTCGATCACGTGGAGAGGTCGGCCCATTTCTTGGCGGGCTTCTTCGGTATCGGCCTCAATGTGTTCTGTGATGCCGTGAACCAGTGCATGAGAGATGCGTTCCGCAAAGCTTCCTTGGCGCCAGGCCGAATCTGCGGCTGCCTTGGCTTTTTTTCCTTCTGCTCCTTTGAGGCTTTCGGCGAGAGCGATCAGCGATTCTGTTGCTTCGGGGTGGCGGTTGAAAAGCACATCTTCCAAGTGTTTTTTCAAATTGGGTTCAATGTCATCGTAAATTCCCAGCATTCCTGCGTTGACGATGCCCATATCGAGACCGGCGCGTATGGCATGATAAAGAAACGCGGCGTGCATCCCCTCGCGGACAATGTTGTTCCCCCTGAAGGAAAAGGAGATGTTGCTGACGCCACCTGAGGTGAGGGCCCTCGGGCATGTTTCTTTGATGTCTTTGATGGCATTGATGAAATGCACTGCGTAGTCGTTGTGCTCGTCCATTCCCGTGGCCACGGTGAGAATGTTGGGATCAAAAATGATGTCTTCGGGCGGGAAGTCCAAGCGTGTGGTGAGGAGTTCATATGCCCGTTTGCAAATGCGAACTTTGTCGTCGCGGGTTACGGCTTGGCCCTGCTCATCAAAGGCCATCACAACCACGCTGGCACCGTATCGACGCGCCAGCTTTGCCTGGTGCAGGAAAACTTCCTCTCCTTCCTTGAGGCTGATGGAGTTCACTATGCACTTGCCTTGCAGGCACCGCAATCCAGCCTCAATAACATCCCAGTTGGAAGAATCGATCATCACTGGCACCCGTGCAATGTCGGGCTCACAGGCCAGGAGGTTGAGGAATCGGGTCATGCAAGCGGGGCTGTCGAGCATTCCCTCATCAAAGTTCACGTCGATGATGTTGGCACCATTTTCGATTTGTTGCCTGGCCACCGTGAGGGCACCCTCATAGTCTTCTTCGCGAATCAGGCGAGCAAATCGCGGTGAACCTGTCACGTTGGTGCGCTCTCCCACCATGGTGAATCCGGCTGCATTTTTTCCGAAGTCATACACTTCAAGCCCGGAAACCACTGAGGATGTGCTTTTGGCTGATGGTTTTCGCAGAGGGGCCCCGGCAACGGCATCATGTAAGGCCGCGATGTGTTCGGGGGTTGTGCCACAACACCCCCCTAAAATGTTGACAAAGCCTGAATGAGCGAAGTCTCTCGCAGCTTCTGCGAAAATTTCAGGGGTTTGGTCGTAGCCTGTGGCAGCAAGAGGGTTGGGCAATCCTGCATTGGGATAACAGAGCACAAAACAGTCCGCGAGGCGGGAAAGCTCTTCAATGTACGGTCGCATTTCTTGGGCACCAAGAGCACAGTTGATGCCAACGGCCATGGGCTTAAAGTGCCTGATGGAGCTCCAAAAAGCCTCGAGCGTCTGCCCAGAGAGTGTGCGACCTGAAGCATCGGTAATGGTGACGCTCACAAACAGGGCTGGAGGAGCTCCTTGACCTCTTCGTTCTTCAACGAGCTCGTCAATGGCAAAGAGGGCGGCTTTTGCGTTGAGAGTGTCG
>JANQPW010000446.1 GCA_028285285.1 Silvanigrellales bacterium | reverse complement strand
ATGAAAACCAGGAAATAGTAGAAGCAAAATTTGACGGAACAACCATCAAAACCACAGTCAATGGCAAAAAGAGTGAAGCAATTGAGGTCACAGGAAACGTCTTTGATTTTGACCTCATTGCCCACGCGATTCGCTCAAAGCAAGATGAGCTCGGCACGGGCGAGGGAATAGAATTTCAAATCCTGTTTCTTCCGCTTCGCAAAACGAAGAACATAGAGATCAAGAAGAAAGGTGAGTCCCGCTTTCAGGGTGTGAAAACAGTCGCCTTTTCAATGCTGCCTTCCAGCATCTGGATGAAGATGATTGCCAAGGTTATGTCCCTGGTTCCAACTGTTCATTTGGAGCCTGTTTCTTACGAACTCATTGGCTTGGATGGCCCTCTCATTGGGGCTCCCGGAGCACGAACCGAAGATGGGCCACCAAAATTCGGGGTTACGGTGTGGAGACCAACATCAATACAAAAACCCTAATCTCTCCGGAACTCTTCCCCAAATAACAGCGTGTCAAAACTCTCCTTCTTTCATCTGAAAAAATCACGTCATACCCTTGAAGAAAAGAAGTTCGCAAAAAGACCCAGTTCTCATCGAGGTTCCAGCGTGAATTCTTCAAGGAATCACAACCTACCAAATACCCTTCTCGCCGCCTTTCTTGATCGCTCCCTTCCGGCAGACGTCAAGCTGAGTAGCACCACTCTTGAAAAGCTCTTTAAGATCCGGAAACTCACAAAAGGTGAGCACCTGTGCCAAGCGGGAGATAAAGAAAAGAACCTCTACCTTGTTCTTTCGGGCTGTTTACGCGCTTACTACATGAGCCCTTCCGGACGCGAGTGTGTGCGTGCATTTGTCGAGGAAGAGCAGGTGGCTGGAGCATTTGCCGAAATAACCCTGGGAATTGACTGTCGGGTTTTTGTTCAGGCCACGGAACAGACAACTGTAGCGGGATTCAGCTTGCTGGCTCTCGATCAAGCAAGTGCGAATTCACCGTATCTTAAAGATCTCAAAATGAAGATGATTCTCGATTCGTACATCCGAAAGGAAAACCACTCTTTTGAGCTAACCGTTTTCAACGGAAGGGAGCGATTGAAACGATTTCAGTCAAACCAACCTGGGCTTTTTAAAAGGCTTCGAAAATCAGACATTGCGTCTTATTTGAACATCGCTCCCGAAACCCTCAGCCGGTATCTCAAAAAAGATTCTGTTTAGAAAAACTCAAAATTTGACAATTGTCAGTCAACTCTCCGCTCCAGGCCTCTATCTTGTCTTCGAACAAACAAGGAGGCCTGTATGTGGACTGCACTTCTTGAGTCACAGTTTCATTTCTTGGTGGCACTGGAGTTATTCAGAGTGAGCTTTTTAGATGATCTCTTTCTCGGTTTTCACTACCTGGGAAAGCCACCCTTTTATGTCATAGCCATCTTGTTTCTGTATTCGAGCCTTGGGCTTAGAAAGATTCTTGCACTGGTCGGTGCAGCACTTCTGAACTGGCACTTCAACCATCTGTTGAAAGAATGGATTGCGCTGCCACGCGTGTTCACAGAATTCCCCTCAAACCCTTTGATTGAGCCGAGCTCTTGGAGCTTGCCCAGCGGGCACGCGCAGACTTCGCTCTTCTTTTGGCTCTGTTCATCACTTCTGATCAGGAAACCACTCTACTCGGCGCTTGCGACAACTTTGGTTTGTGGGATTGGTCTCTCAAGGCTCTACCTTGGTGTTCACTATCCAACGGATGTGCTCGCGGGTTGGCTCATAGCTGCTCCTCTTGCTTTTGGAACAGCGCACCTCCTCAATCGCTTTCTTCCCCTGCCTCCGACGGAAGCAAGGGAGACCACCAATCCTTTGAAGAATTCGGCTGGCTCAGGTCCAAAACCTCCCCAATCAGGGGCGTGACGAGCTCAATGCCATTCTTCTGAGCCAGTTCGCTGATGCGCACAATGGGCTCAAACCAAGTGTGAGGGGCCAAGGAATACATTCCCCAGTGCACCGGGAGGTATTTCTTTGCGTTGAGATCACGAAAGGCCCGAACCCCATCTTCGGGGAGCAAGTGGATATCGGGCCAGAGTTTGTTGTACTGCCCATTTTCCATGAAGGCGATGTCAAAGGGGCCGTATCGCCGACCAATCTCTTTGAAGTCTTTTGAGTAACCTGTGTCACCACTAAAATAAACACTGTGCTCTGCAGAGCGGATCACCCAAGAGGCCCAAAGGGTTTGGTTGCCATCGCTCAGACTTCGACCCGAAAAGTGTTGGGATGGCGTCGCTACAAATTCAACACCGTCAAATGCGACCGACTCCCACCAGTCTTTCTCAATGATCTTTTCTGGCCTCACTCCCCAACCTTCCAGGTGAGACCCCACTCCCAAAGGCACCAGAAAAGTCACATCTTTGTCGGCAAAGTACTCTGCTGTGTCCATTTCAAGGTGGTCGTAGTGGTCGTGTGAGATCACGATATGATCAACCTTGGGAAGATTCTCACGCTTCACCACGGGGTCTTGGAACCTCTGACCAAAGAAAAACACCGGTGAAGCCCTTGCAAAAATAGGATCAACTAAAATCACCTTTCCATTCATGTGGAGGAGAAAGGTGCTATGGCCAAACCAAATGGCCTTCAGCCGTGTTGGGTCTCTTTGGAAAAGCTCAAAGTCTGGCCAGTTTTGCGGCAACGCATCTTCGGGTGTTTTGTGAGGTCCAAACAGCATTTTTTTGAACAGATCCCAGGAAAAGACCGCCTCTGAAGCCTTGTCAATCCGTTCCTGGGCCGCGTTCACAAACCGCTCTTCTTGGGAACTGTAGTTCCGAGAATCACGAAACAAGACTTTGCGCTCATCGGAGGGAGTCGTGCCAAAACTGGCGCAGCCACCGGCGATCATTCCGAACACAAAGGCTCCCAGGCCAACTCCTGCGAAAACCCGAGTGGGGACTCCTGCCATTCATCTCCTCCTCTCAGCACCCGAATGGTTCTTTTCGGCATTGATTGTCAAAGTCACAGAAACTTGTGGTATCTTTCTCAAGAGTCGGACTTTGGAGGGATCATGAGCGCTGCAGAACACGACAACTCCGCAATTCCCGAAACGAATCTTAAGATCATTGCAGATCGCTTGGTGCAGCTCATCGAGGAAGAGTTTGCCCCGGAAGGTTGTGAATTGGCACCCAAGTGGCAAGGGGGTAAGATCACTCTCCACCCTGGAAATGACTCGCAGGGCAAAGAAATCCCCTTCGACGTCTTCTACAAGAAGTTGATGACGGTGCGCGACTGCCTGCGCCTCATTGAACAAAAAATTGGCTCGGCCAGTGGACTCGATGAGTCGGAACGCGCAAGCCTGCAAAGCTACCTCTCTCGATCCTATGGGGCTCTCACCTCTTTCAACGTGCTTTTCAAGAATGATTCTGAGAAGTTCGTTGGACAAGGGCGCACAAAAACCGGTTCTGCTGCCAAGGCCAAGTCTGCACCGAGCATACCACGCTCGCCACTCAACGAGTTTTAGTTGTGTGATCAGCTACTTGTCAATTAAGCACGCCAGCACCAACACTTTCTGCTTGAACGCCCCCTTCAATCTGTTACCTTTCGAGGATGAAACGGGGCACCCACATAGGGCTCTTTCTGAGCCTCCTCCTTCTCGCAGGCATCGGGATCATAGTGTTCAACCCCTTTGCCACCAGTGCCGACAAGATTTCCTCAGGAACTGAAGGAGATCGGCAGACCCCAAGCGAAGGAGCATTGTTGCGCACAGAGGACACTGCGCTTGACACGACTCTTCCAGGCCTTGATCGCGGCACAGGTGGCGACAAACGACAAGAAGCTCTAGAAAACCCGCAAGCCTGCCCCACTGCACAGCGCGTTGTGGACACCCTCCCCTTTTCCCCGAGCATAGTGTTCCCTTCCCAGGGAACAGGAACACTCCTCCACTTTGAGTGGCGCTTTTCCTTTGCAGACAACGCCTATCTGGGAAAGATACTCTGGGATGGGAAGTCTACTGATTCCTACCAGCTCTTAGTGCTGGAGGAAATCACCTGGGAGGCCGATTCTGAGCCCAGTGATCGAGACTACGTCACAGAGCATTCACAACAGGGTTTGTCACAAAACGAGAGCTTCGAGGCCCTCCAAGACTTTATCAAAGAAGCAGAGAATCGTCACAACCAACGGGCTCTCATGGGCGCACGACACCTCCTAGTGACCCCTGCCCTTCTCCACAACTTAAAAGCTGACAAGCAGCTCTTGAGCGAACAGCCGATCATGGAATTCCAGGGCGCTCAGCTCGTGCGTTACGCCCATGGTTCTCTCGGTCTTTCATGCCAAAGGGAACAGGAAACACTCGCCAGCCTCGAAGACACGACAACGCACACTCTGAACAGCGAGGTTCCATCCTTGGGACTTGTGTGCAGCTGTGGAAATCGATAAACACGCGGCGAACCAACAAGTGCCTAGTTGCACCAGGTCACATCTTGCTTTTGCCCCCAAGTGGCATCTTGATGCACACAAATAAGAGACATGCGGGGCGCCACAATCTCCCGGCCATTGTCCACGCCACCGTATTCCCATTCCACTCCGTCGAGGGTTTCGTGGGGTTTGTGAGTCTGGTCGGCATGGAAGAACTTCACCTGCGCCTTTTGCCCTCTCTTGAGAGGAATGACAGACACCCACCGTTGAGAAAAACTGCCATGGGTGAAAACCGGGTAGGCAATGCTCTCTCCTTCAGATGTCACAAATGCCCACAACGGTCGGTCGTACCCAACGGGCACGTTTTGCAAGCTGATGATCACGTGAGACGTGGGGCTTGCCGCAATCTCCTGCCCCTCGTATTGGCAAGATTCGCGAGTGCCCAATAGGGCCCCCAGGCAAGGCACTCTCTGCTCATTCTCAAAGTAAAGCCGCTCGGTTTCAAAGAAACCGGAAGATGTGTGGCCATAACGATAGGCATAGAGCTCCGCAAGAATCTCTTTCATGTAAATGGCGGATAGGAACCCATCTTCCGCAATGAGAACATGCTCGTCGTTCTTGTGCATTCCCGTCCAAGACCAATTGGCCGACCCGGTTGTGGTGACCACCTTCCCCGGCCCGCCCCACACGGCCATCTTGTTGTGGTTGGCCCCGTAGGAGCCCACAAGTTTATTGTCAAACACCGTCACAGCGGCTCGACTGGGGTCGGGGTTGTGCAGCTCCTCGTCGCGAGCCGCCGCATGAAAGACCCCCATCTCGCTCAGCTCGCGTTGACGCTGCTGAAAATTGTCGTCATCCCACCTACCCCGGTCAAACATGATCTGCACCCGGGCTCCCGCATCATAGGCAGCCCGCAGCCCTCGGAAAATGTCCCGGTTGGTGATGAAGTTCGTGGAAGTGTACACAAAGTGCTCGGCGGCGTTGTCTGGCGTGATTCCCTCAACCAAGGCTTCCAGGTTTTTCACGAGTGCTGTTTCGGGATCGTCTTCAGGTGCAAAGAAAAGACGGTGTCCTCCCAAAGGAACAGAATCATCATCATCGTCGCCCGCTGGTGTGCCATCAACCAACTCTTCTTTCGCAGCAACCTGCTCCGCAACTGCCGCAAGTCGCTCCCCATCACTAAAACAAGCCCGAATATTTTTGGGGTTACCCTGGTTCCACCCGTTGAGCAGTCCATCGCGGCCGCAAATGTTCCTCCCATACAAGTCGCGGCCGAGTCTGCGGTATTGGGAGCAATTCATTTTCTCGCTCAGCTCCCCCTGTCCATTCTGATTCAACCAGGTTGACACCGACCGACAATCGCAGGAAACGCCACGGAAGTTGTAACGACGACAGGCCAGGGGGCGGATGCCATCTCCAGAGCCGGGCTCAGCCTCCTTTTCCTGAAAGAGTGCGCTGCGCCGGTCTCGCAACTGTTGAGACTTTTCAGGGTCTTCCACTCCCGACTCTTTGAGTTCTTCATAGACCTCATGCACCCCCACGTAGAACTCGCCCAAAATGCGATAAAACCCAGGTCGGTCGGCCATTGACTCTGGAAAAAAAGCTCCGCCCGTGATGAATTGATGAAACTCCGGCTCCCAGGTGAGGTCAGGAGTGCCACAGTTTGACTTGGGCTGTCCGAATGCATCACAAACCACCTTGGC
>JANQPW010000545.1 GCA_028285285.1 Silvanigrellales bacterium | reverse complement strand
GACGAAGACGGAGAGGGTGCGGGAGGTCAAGGCAAAACGTCTGAGTGCCAAATTTGTGGGCCCACAGGAGGCGACGAAGGCTCAGAAGATCCAAACCTGCCTCCTAAGGTTCACAGAAACTTTAACAATCTGAGCGAGTACGAAGCAGCTGTCCGGCGTCGCTCGGGAGAGATGCGCACTGAGGGTTCTCAATTCAACGAAGCTTCTGGAGCAGCGCGCGATGGTGTTGAGGGCGGCATCAATTCAGCAGTTGAAGATCACAACGGTGCTGTGGAGCAATCTAAGAACCAGGAAAATGGTTCAAAGATTGAAAAGAGGAGAAAGAAGTTTAGGTCCAACTCAGACTTTCCCCTTGGGAAGGGAATCCGTGAGTTGGATGGTGCCCTTCATGCCAACGGCGACGCATTCGGGTTGAAGAAGACAGCCCAAGACGCACTGGATGCGGCAGACTCGAGCGCTTACCAAGGTGACATTGAAGCGGCGAGGGGCAGCCTCGAATATGCAGCCCTCGTCAACGAGTATTTGTCGAACCCCGATACTCTCCCTGACGACACCTTTAAGCCAGATGATGATGGAAATCTCACACCACTGAGACCAGACGATAGGCCCCATCTTTCGCTGCAAGATTTGGAGCGCTCGAACCACGCGCGCGAAGCTGTAGAGCTCAACAAATCGGCAAACAAAATGGCCAGAGACGAACCGGAGCTTTCCATCATTTTCCGGCAGGCTGGTAACGACCTGATGCGGGCCGCGATGTACACTGGCGAGATGATGGGTGTGAACGATGCTGTCACCGCTGTGTCTGGTTTGACTCCAACCACAAATGAAGACGGAAGTGTGAGCTTGCGTGAAGCCACAACAGAGGAACGCGTAGAGGCCACAATCTTTGCCGCCCTGAGCTTGTTCGGTGGCCCGGTTGCCCGCAATGTTGGGAAAAAAGCCCTGCAGATGGCAAAGAAAGTTGCAGCCGCAGCCGTAAAACACCACAAGAAAGTAAAGAAGGGTCAAAAGGCCACAGAGAAGGCGGAGAAGGCAGAGGAGGTGTTTGAGTCTGCGGAGAAAATGGGAATGAAAAAAGCGGATGACCTCGAGAAGTTTGCGAACACAAAAGACCGAGTAGCTCAGACTCAAAGAAAGCATCTCAAGGGAGATAGCCAGTACCAAGGGGCTGGCTATGTGGACAGAATTGAGGATGCACAGAAGGTCTTGACGAATTACAAGAAAGGAAATGTTGAGTACCTAGGTACAAAGAAAACTGGTGGAATCGTTGTGAGAGACCGATCCGTAACTGGCACTGATGTTAGTGACGGTATAAGCGCCAGCACGAATGTCTTCATCATTAAGGGTACTCAGCGCCCAAGTATTGTTCCGACAAACCCTAAT
>JANQPW010000544.1 GCA_028285285.1 Silvanigrellales bacterium | reverse complement strand
CGCGCCATTCAAATTTATAAATCCCTGCAGAAAAACCTGCCTCAATCTGTTCGAACTCGTGTTGGCATTGCCAAGTGTTTGCGCTCCCAGGAGAAGCTTGATGAAGCTCTTGAAGTCTTGCGCGAGGCTATTGCCATCAATGATCTCTATGTTCATGCACACCACGAAATGGGACTTATTTTTCTCCAACAGGATGAGTCCGTTGCAGCGTTGCACGCCTTTGATGCTGCCATTAAGGCGAGCCCTCTCAACCCCATTCGTTATGAAGCCATTGCCGACATTCTCATGAAAGACAAGAGGTATGCGAGCGCGGAAGAGTACCTGACTAAGGCGGTGAAGTTGGAGTTGGCCTATCCGGAGCTCTACAGCCAGCTCGGTCGGTCGCTATTTGCTCAAAAGAAGACAGAGAAGGCAAAGAAATACTTTGAGCAGGCTTTGCGAGACCAGCCCTCGAACACGAGCTTTCTGAACAGTCTGGGAATTTGTCACAAAGATCTTGGTGAATACGAAGCGGCTCTCAAGCAGTACAACACCGCGCTCAAGTACCGGCAGTCAGATGTGAAGATTCTCTTCAACAAAGCACTGTGTTTGATTTCTATGGGAGATACCCCGCGCGCCATTAAGACCTTGAAAACCATTATTGGGATTGATCCCAGCTACACAAAGGCGACCGCGAAACTGGCAACTCTGGAAAAGCCAGAAAAAGCCTCATGAGGCTACCGAGAGGTTCGCAGACGGGAGAGTGCCTGTCTGGCATGTTTGCGTTCGCGTGTGGCAATGGCAACTTCTCCTTCACCCTGCTGAGTGATCTTGAGAAATCGACTGTAGTAGAACACAGACTTTGAGGGGTTCTTTGACTCAAACAGGCGTGCGAGGTGAAAGTGAGCCTGCCAAGAGTCAGGGTTGGCCTTTACCGCTCTCTCGAGCATTCTTGTTGCATTTCTTGTTTTGTTAGCCTTCATCATGCAGAGAGCTGTTCCCACTAGGGCTCGATCGAAGAAAGGCCTGTTTTTGATCACTCTCATAAACAGCGGCTTTGCCCTCTTGCAGTTGTTGAGCCCAAGATAGGACTCTGCAAGCGTAGAAAGAAGCAACATTTTTTCGGCCTGTGCAGAGACTCTGTCTTTCGATTTGAGGCGGAAGTTCTTTTGTTCTGCAAATTGAAGGAGCTTCGCAGCGTCCTTGTGTTTATTTGAAGCATTCAGGGCGCTTGCCAAAATGAGCCTGATTTGGTGGTCTTGTTTTGCGGAAGACAAGTAAGGCGTCAGGAGGTTTGTGGTCCAGCTGTTGTGGTTCATCTTGTGCCAAGTCCAGGCAAGGGCTTTCACAAGTCTCATGTCGGATGGAGTTTGTCTGAGCCCAAGTTGATAGTGTTCGGCCGCCTTCGAAAACTTTTTCAGTCCACGGTAACACTCCCCGAGGTAGTATTGAAATTCAACGTCTGTTTTATACCGCGGGTAGGCTGCTTTGAGAGCCTTGAGGGCTCGGGGGTAGTCGCCGAGCTTCACAAGAACAATTCCGAGGTTTCTGCGAGCTGCAAAAGATTCAGGCAGTTCCCTCAGGGCCTCCTCGTAGTGCTTTGCGGCATCTTGGTAGTCACCTTGAAGAGCTGCTTGATTGCCGCTTGTCACCGAACGCGAATAGCTGTGTGCTGATGTGGCGCACGACGATGAAAAAATGAGAGACGAAACGAGGAGTGTGAGCACAAGCTCACGCGCCTTCTGCCCCTCCTTCACACCAATTCCAAAACTCGACGAAGGTTTTGCCATACTTTCTTCGACTCGCTTGTGTCCAATTCACCGAGGTTGTGCTCTTCAGTTCAGTGTACCTGTCCATTTCGAAACACACCGTGCAATTTTTGCTGCACAGCTGAGATTTTTGGAGTTCTTCGAGAGCCTCGCTATACCAGGAAGAGTTGTAGGGAGGATCGGCGAAGACAAGAGAAATTGAGTGGAGCTGGAGACCGGAACGCGATGCGCTGCTCAGAAAGTCACTACAAGAGCGGTTCACGACCCTGTACTGATTGGGCTGCACACCAACATGGTTTAGGTTTCTTTGAATCAGCTGACTTGTTTCTTGGTCATTTTCAACAAAGGTGCAATGCGCTGCTCCCCTACTGAGTGCTTCTATTCCCATGGCTCCTGTGCCGCTAAACAGGTCTAAGACAAACAGGTCTCGGACGTCATGAAGCACGTTAAAAATGTTTTCTCTCACACGATCGGTTGTGGGTCGGGTGAGAGCTTGTCCCGCGGGAGTTTCTAACTTTCGGCCCCGGTAGGTACCTGAGATGACCCGAATCATGAGTTTTGACTTTCAAAAAGAAGCTTCTTCAAACGAAGAAGGAGTTTTTCAGACTCTTCTTGGCAAAACGTGTGGTTGTCTATTTTCACCACACTGCGAACTCCTGCTACTGAGGAAACAAGTGCGGCCGCAACACAGTCTTGAGTCAATTGCTCCTTTGAGAGAGCCTCGACTTTGATGGGATCTCCTTCTTTCTGAAGCTGGTTGCAGACCAATCGCAGAGTCGTGCCAGGAAGGCAGTTGTTTTCCGCCGGTGCTGTGGCGAGTATTCCCTCCCGGTTTTTCCAAATGAAATTTGCCGTTGTTGCCTCTGTGATTTCTTGTTTTTTGTTGAGATAGAGCGCGTCGTCATAACCGCTCTTCCGAACCTGTTTCAAGGCAAGAATGCTAGGAAGGTAAAAGGAGATCTTCGTTTCCACGAACTTGCTCAGGCGAGGGTCGGGCACCGTCATGAGACGAACCCGACTTGATGCCACGGGGGTGCCCAGCTGAGGCGTGAAGAGAATATAAGTTTTGTAGGGTTGGGAAAAATCTGAAAGGTGGAGGGAGCTTCCACCTGTGACAATGATGCGCACACGCGCTGGCTCTGCTGTTTGCTTTTGGTATTCGAGTGCTACCTTTTGGAGATCTGCTCGTGCCTTTTCAGGAGAAAAACCTTCGATGCCAATTCGAGCACAACCACGACAGAGTCGCTTCAGGTGGCTTTCCAGATCAACCAGTTCGTTTCCAAAAAAAAGAAGTGTTTCAAAAACAGACTCTCCAAACAAAAAGCCTCGGTCAGATATTGAAACCGTTGCCTCTTTGAGGAAACAGATATTGTCGGAGGTCATGGCTAGCCCTTCGAAAGGCTCAGCTCTTTTGTTCGTCATGGCGCTTCCCCATCTGACTGGAGTCTCCGTGTTAAGATTCCCTCAGCAGCCTCAGACGGAGAAGGACAACTGATGACCCAAAGATGCATTTGTATCATCGACGATGAAGAAGATCTTCTGTTTTTGCTGGAGACTCGTTTCAAAAAAGACGGTTATGATGTGGTCACCTTCGAAAGTGCGGAGAAGTTTTATGACCACGCAGCAGAGTTAGATGCTGGTGCTCAGATTTTTGTCTTGAGTGATTATCGGCTCCCTGAAGACTCTGGGGTGCAATTGCTCGAAAGAATTCAATCTCAAGAGCAAGTGGTTGGTTTTGCCCTTCAAACTGGATACAACCCAACAGAAGTTGCAGCTGAGCTTTGCGCAACATCCTTTCCAGTAGAAGTGCTTGAAAAGCCGGTGAATATGAATGAGCTCGTTGAGTTTGTCAGAAAGAGCTTTCAACAGCGGGCGATCGACGAGTCCTCTCCTGAGGCCAGCTGAGGTGCCAACTGCGTTTGCATTGGAGTTTCTTCGCCCACGGAGTGGGCGTGCAGCGACGACCACCCCGTGGGCGGTGGGCGAGTTTGATAAGTTTAACTTCCTTAAAAAAAAGAGAAAAAAAGTTTGGCACGCATGATGCTTAAGCTTCAGCAGGAGACGTTGAAGGGAGCCTATCATGACAAAACGCATTCTGGTCATCGAAGACAACATCTACAAAACAGCCTGCCTCAAGAACTGTGCTGAAGCCCAGTTCCACTTGGAGGTCTCGCTGGATGAATCTCAGAATGAGCAAGATCTGGTTGAAAAGGTGATTTGCTCAAATGCGGATGAAATTGTGATGGCACAAGACTCCAAGATTGAAGAGTTTATTGACAACTTGAAGGCCCAAAGAGCGACCCGATTGAACACCCAGATCTGTATTTTGCTTTGCCCAGACATGGACGCTGCCGCTGGTCGCCGGCTCAAAGAAAAGGTCCAGCGCCTTGCCGCAGAGCCAAAAACAGCTCGATCAAAAATGCGCCGCTTGCTTCGAACAGCTCAGCCAAGCAGCACACATCGCAAGCCAGCACCTGAAGCAGTTTCAGAGCACGCTGCCTAACACGAAACAGAGTTTTCGTGACCCGCGGAGATTTGCGCTTCGCTGAAGGTGGCCATCTCCTGAATCAACGCCACTGCATCTTGGAGTAAGCCAACCGCCAAAGCTGCTCCACTCCCCTCACCCAAGCGAAGCGATAGCCGGAGCAATGGAGAGAATTCATAGCGCTTGAGAAGCTCTTCATGAGCCGGTTCGGGGCTCAGGTGCGCCGCAATAACCCATGATCTGAAGGCTGGATGGAGTTCCAGCAGCGGAGAGAGAGCCGCAGTAACTATGAGTCCGTCGAGCAGAATGTGAACGGAATGAGAGGCACACTCAAAGGCCGCCCCGGCCAGGGCAGCATGCTCGAACCCCCCAACTTCGCTTAGGAGTTGCGCAACCTGCTGTTTCTTTGAACTTTGCCGCTGGCGATTTTTAAAGGCCAAGACGATTTCGGAAACGATTCTCTTTTTGGTTGAAAGGGCATTGGCGTCGAGTCCAGTTCCCGGCCCCGTCAGTGAGTGTTTTGATGGGGTGATGATTTCGGCGATCGCGGCCGAGGGGGTGGTGTTGCCAATTCCCATCTCTCCTAAGATGAGGAGATCGGGCTCATCGCGCTGGATGACTTCCCTTGCCGCAATGCGACCCTGCCGAAATGCCTCATTGAAGGCGGCGGTGCCGAGGCTGGGCTGGTGACGCGGATCACGGCAGCCAGCGGGAAAACTCTCTCCAAGAAGAGTTGGAACGTGCCGGCGGCGAAGAAAGACCTGGTCTTCCCCAGAGCAGGGGGTGCTGCTGCCGAATGCTGAGCCCACAACCCCCACATCCACCACCGTCAGCGAGCTGCAGTGTCTTCGCGCGAGAACATTTTGGCAGGCACCCCCTCTTTGAAAGTTGCGCATCATCTGGGTCGTGACTTCCTGCGGGTAGGCCGAGACCCCAGGCTGAAGCGCAAGGCTGTGGTCTCCAGCAAACAACAACGAGCTCACTCTGAGGGGCTTCCCTTCATCTCTCGGAGAGCGGAGGCTTCGGGCGGCAAGAACCCTCAAAGCTGGTTGGAGCACACCATCAAGGGAGCCAGGCGGCAGAGTGAGGTTTTGAGCTCGCTGCGTGTACGGAGACTCGCTTATTGAGTTTTGTTCAGTAATTCTAGAAATTTCCATCGAATTTTCTAAGTTCACAAGTGCTCCGAAACCTGAATGAACGAGAATGGCACGGTTCTTGTAATCCAATGAAGAGAGGAGGGAAAGAAATAATTCTTGCCGTTGTTACTTTGTTTAGTTATACTCAATTTAGGAAGTAGAAAAACAAACTGTTTTTTAGAGGAATTAAAGTTTGTTAAGCCTAAAAATCAAAACTGTGTTGCTTGTGGTTTTGCTCATTTTGATGAGCGGCTGGGAGCGCATGGCCCAAGCTGAACCAGTCGACATAACGGCCTCTCTTGCAGAAAAACAACCAAAGAGTTCTCACCCCGAAGTGCGAACTCCCAGTGCAAATGGGACCATGAACCTGCTTTTTCCGGGAGCGAAACTGCAGGAGATCTATCGAAACAATGGTTTTGAAGGCTGTGAACCAAGCGCTTTTGCCGTGGTGGGCCAATCAGAGTCATGGGAAGACTCTGGAAGATACTGCCTCAGAAGGGTTGAAGATGAATACAGAAACAACTCCTTTGAGCACTCTCTCGCCCAAGATGAAGTCTACGGAGTGAGTGTTCACCCAAGCGCGGGTGCAGAGCCCCATCATCTCGTAGAAGGGCTTCCAGAGAGAGTCTTTCTTGATGCAACCCAGCAGATCATCGGGAGCCAATCGAGTTTTCTGGCTTCGCTTATTGCTGGAAAAATTTCACACTCCATTCCTTTGGGCGGTGCATCTCGGTCGAGCTCGACCTCGCGCCAAAACCCGATTCGACCTCGTTATGTCGTGGCCTATGAAAAGGTCAGTCCAAATGTAGACATGCAGAACCTGGTGGCTTCCGTAGACGATGCCTTTGTGGTGCCACGCGAGCAGCCCACCATGGCAGAGACATTTGAGGTTCGTCACTCACCACCACTCTTCCCCCACACGGTCCGGCGCCGTTTGATCGAGGTTCCGGCTCAAGGGGGAGCACACGCTCAGACCGGTACGGTAGGAGGAGCAGGCGTCGGTGTCGCTGAGAGTGCTGTCCAAAGTGCTCAACCCCTCCAGCCCCTGGGCTGGCGAGAAAGGGCTTCTCTTCAGCTGGGTCTGTCTGAGCCCATTTTTAGCAGCCTGGTCACGACCCTCAATCGCAATGATGCGGAGAGGCCCGAGGGAGTTGTGTTTGGGCTTGCCGAGGGCTCGGCTTCTCTCTTGTTTGCCGAAGCGCGACCACTCGCAGAGGATCCCGACAAAACGCTGACCTACGGGTTTGTTCTTCCTTACCACGCTTATTCACTGCGGGTGCAGCACTTCAATAGTGGAGAATTCCCGAAGTATGGGCTGCAGCGTGCGGTACCTGGTCTCAAGGTGAACCTGAGCTTCGAGGAAAGCACCGAAAAGTTGGAGTTGGCTCTCACGGCTTCTCTCTAGACATTGTCTCCCAAGGTGATTAGGCTTCCGCCGTGTTTTAGCATGGGAGAGAGGCATGGAAACTTCAACCATCACCAAGTCTGCTGCGAGCGAGAGGGCTGTGCCCTTTTCCGGTTCAGAGTCTCTCAAGAGAAAAGCAAAAGAGCTTTTTGAAATGCCGCTCCTTTCCCTCGTGCAGCAGGCTGCGGCCGTTCACCAAGAGCACTGGCCCGAGGCCGATGTTCAGCGTTGCAGCTTGCTGTCTATCAAAACAGGGAATTGCCCTGAAGATTGCTCCTATTGCCCCCAAAGTGCTCGCTATGCCACAGAAATTGAGAATCATCCGCTTCTTGATGTGGACGAAATCGAACGTCGCGCGAAAATGGCGAAAGCTGAGGGCTCATCGCGCTTTTGTATGGGCGCTGCGTGGCGTAAGCCTCCCCGAGGGAAGCAGTTTGACGATGTTTTAGAGGCGGTGAGGCGTGTGAAGGCTCAGGGGCTCGAATGCTGTGCAACACTCGGTTTGCTCAATGCTGAGCAAGCTCGGTCGCTCAAAGCCGCTGGCTTGGATGTTTACAACCACAATGTCGATTCTTCTCCGGAGTTTTATTCCAAGGTGATCACCACTCGGAAGTTTGAAGATAGGGTTGCGACTTTGGAAAATGTTCGCGCAGCTGGTCTTGAGGTGTGTTGTGGTGGAATTTTGGGAATGGGTGAAGAGGTGGAAGATCGCGAGAGTCTCATTGCCTTCCTCGCGTCTATGAATCCTCATCCGGAGAGTGTGCCTCTCAACCTCCTTGTTAAGGTCGATGGCACTCCTCTTGCGGAAAAGGAAGATCTGGACCCTTTTGAACTCGTGCGGGCTGTGGCAGTGACTCGCCTCATGATTCCCCAAACCCGAATTCGCCTCTCGGCGGGTCGCATGAATCTGAGCCGAGAGGCCCAGGCTCTGTGTTTTGTGGCGGGGGCCAACTCGATATTTAGTGGTGAGAAGCTCTTGACGACGCCCTTGCCCGGAGACTCTTTTGACGATCGGCTCATTGCCGAGATGACAGGGAAAACAGGTAAGAGTCATGGTGGCGCCGAGCCCAACTGAATTTGTTCAGCGTCAGTCCACCGAGGTGTTTGATCGTCTGAAAGCAGCAGGACTGCTGCGCTGTGATGGGCCAACGGGAGTTCCTCTTTCTTATGATTTGGGGAACAATGATGCTTTGGCCATGAGCCAGTGCGGGGCGGTGATTTCTTGCGGTGTTGATGCGGCGCGAGCTTGGGGTGCCGGAAGTCGATCTTCACGACTTCTGGGTTCGAGCCATGCTCTTCACGATCGTCTGAGTTCGGCAACCAGCCCTTTTCTCCCAGACGGTTGGAGCAGTCTTCTCTTAGGTTCAGGATCTTCTGCCAACCAGGCTTTTGCAGAGGCTTTTGCTCTGCTCTTTCCCAACGCTGAAGTGTTTCTTGACCACAGATGTCATGCCAGTTTGCACGAAGCGTGGAGGGGCCAAAGAAAGGCCTCGTCTGTGCTGTTGTTTCGGCATCGCAGTTGTCACCACCTCCTCGAGAAACTGAGGCACTCAACCGCTGAGGTGAAGCTCATTGTGGTGGAGTCTCTCCATTCTATGGATGGTGACTTTGAGTGTGCCGAGACACTTGCTGCCTGCTGCAGAGAAGTGCCGGGTTGTATGATTTTTGTAGACGAGGCCCACACTGCGGGAAACTATGACTCCTTTCTTTGGTGCCTTTCAGAAGAAAACCGGTCTCTGTTGTTTCCTCACATTGTGGGGGTTATGGCGGGTTGCGGAAAGGCGGTGGGAGTTTCCGGCGGGCTGCTTGTTGTTCCGGCCGAGTTGAAGAAAGCCTGCTTTCAAGTGGCACGTGGCTTGATTTACACAACTGCCCCCTCACCTTTTGTGGTGGCTGCGGTCGCAAAGTCATGCGAGCTTTTAGTGGGAGCGGAGGGGAAGAAAAGGAGAGCTGAACTCGAGAAAATGACTGAAGCCTTCCAGATGGGTTTGCGAAATTTGCTCGCAGCCGCGACCTCAGAGTGGACCTTTTCGTTTCAAGCCAAATCGCCCGTGATGTGGTTGCGTTCCCGGTCGGGCGTGCGCCGCACACGGCAGCTGGCTGAGGAACTCGGTCGGCTTGGGGTGAACGCCCCCTTCATTCGTGCTCCAACCGTTCCTCGAGGCACGGAGCGACTGAGGCTGTCTGTTTCGCTCCATCTCGATGTTTCAACAGTTTTGCAGAGTTTTCGTTCGGCTCTGGCTGCTGTGGACCAAAGTCTTTCCAGTGAGAAACAGGAGAAGTGATGATGTCAGAGCCTTTTTTGATCGTGGGTTCAAACACCGACGTGGGAAAAACTCTTTTTTGTGGGCTTCTTTCTCGCAGAATCTGTGAGAGGTCTGGACAGGTTGAGTATCTGAAAGTTGTTCAAACAGGGGCGCCTCGTGACGACGATGCTGCGACTGTGCAGGCTTTTGCCCCGGCCGCAAGGGTGTCGAGAGGTGTTGCCTTTTCGGAGCCTTTGTCTCCTCACCGATGCGAAGGTGCGTTGGTTGAGCAGGCCTCAGATTTCTCGCTTCAAACGCTCGTTCGCGAATGGCTAGAACGCACGGGAGACCGCGAACCGCAGCAGTTGCCACGTCAAGACCCTCCTCACCACTGGAGGTTTGTGGAGGGAGCAGGTGGCGTTCTGAGCCCCCTGCCCTCGGGGAGTTCCTTTGCCGATGTGTTGCGTGTCTTTCGCATGCCCGTTGTTCTTGTGGGTGACTACAAATTGGGAGGAATTTCTCAAACCTTGTCTGCAATGGAGAGCCTTCATGTGAGGGGCTTTGACGTGGCTGCCGTTGTCTTTTTCCGGGGTGAACACGAAAACGCTGCCTATTTGCAAGAGAAGCTCGAGCAAGCAGGATCAAGCACACACGTTTGTGAGCTGAGCTTTTCACCAGGCAACGATCAGCGGCTTGAACCTGGAGCTCCCCTCGGAGAGCTGCTCAGGCAGTCGCTCGACAAATGTTTGGATGATCTTTCTGTGTGGATTCATCGTCGAGAATCTTCGCTGCAAACGCTCTCGGGGCGTGCTTGTGAAGTTCTTTGGTGGCCCTTCACTCAGCATGCCAATCTCACCGAGGCAAAGGTGATTGACTCCGCCTTGGCCGACACTGTCGCAGTCTCCACCGAAAGGGGGCTGCGCTCTCGGTTTGATGCCTCAGCGAGTTGGTGGACTCAGGGGGTTGGACATGGACACACACACAGTACTCTCGCTATTTCACAAGCTTTGGGAAGATATGGCCATGTGCTGTTTCCCGGGCAGGCGCACGAGCCTGCTGTTCGGCTTGCCGAAGAACTCCTGCGAACTGTGGGGGCAAAGTGGGCAAAGAGGGTCTTTTTCTCCGATAACGGCTCCACTGCAGTTGAAGTGGCCCTCAAGATGGCCTTTCGCCTTGCACAGCGTCGTGAGGTTCTTGAGAGTGCTGTGGAACCCTTGGTTTTGGGTTTGCGTGATTCCTATCATGGAGACACCATCGGTGCCATGAGCGCGACGAGCCCTAATATCTTCACAAACGGTGACAGGTGGTACCGTCCTCAAGGGGTTTGGCTCGATTTTCCGAGAATTGTGCTGAAGCAAGGTCGCTGGCAACGGCAATCGCAAAAGAATCCGGTGGGGCTTGCTGGCAGTCAGGAGCTTTCGGTTGACCAGGGATGGTCGGAACTCGAGTTTTCTTCCTTGCAGGAAGCACTTGATGTGAATTTTCGTTGGGAACATGACAAAGAAACGGTCAGTTGTTACGAAAATTATATTGATCAATCTATCCAGTCATTCCGTGGGTGTTTTGGAACTCTTCTGTTGGAACCCGTCATGCATGGTGCGTCGGGAATGCTGCTTGTTGATCCTCTGTTTCAACACTGTTTGGCGAAGAAGTGTAAGGAGCTGGGAATTCCGGTTGTCTACGACGAGGTCTTCTCGGGGTTTTTCCGCCTGGGAGTTCTTTCAGCGCGCGAAATCTTGGGAGTGGATCCAGATGTTTCTTGCTTTTCAAAGATCATGACAGGAGGCTCGCTGCCTCTGGCCACAACTCTGGCAACAGAAGAAGTGTTCAAAGGGTTCCTGGGGAGTGGGAAGGAGTCTTGTTTGCTTCATGGCCATTCGTTCACGGCACACCCCGCCGGGTGTGCGGCGGCATTGGCGAGCCTTCACACTCTACAGGAAGGCCACCAGTTTCTTGATGATCGTCTCAAAGGAGAGCCGCGGTGTTCCTGGGACTCACAGAGCGTTCAAAGTCTTTCTCAACTTCCCGGGGTTGAACATGTGGTTTGCCTGGGAACAGTCGTCGCTGTTTCGCTCGTGAGTTCCGAAACAGGATATGGCTCGGGAGCAGCACAGCACCTCTGTGGGGAGCTTGCAAAAGAAGGTTTGGAAGTGCGGCCTTTAGGTAACGTTGTTTATTTGGCAGCGCAACCAGTGATGACACCTGAGCGCTGTGCTCACTGGATGAGTGTTTTCCACAAAGTGTTGAAGGAAAAATTGTGTTCTTGAGAGAAGGAAAAAAGAAGGCTTCAAGGGCCACTATGTGCAGAGAAACCCACTTGCTACCAAGTGGGTGCCTCTATCCTCTTTCTTCAGGCTTCCCGCTATCGTGCTCTGCCGGCGGGCTTGCTCACCAAAAGGGGCTTGGCTCCCTTTAACGACTCTTGTAGGTTCTACCGCGCATTGAGTAAAACCCTTGAAGCACCCCGAGTATCGAACCAATTCTTTGCGACGTCAAGGAAATCACAACCTAAAAATTTATAAATTGGTAAAGCTGCGAGAACGTGAAAGGTTTTTTTTCTGCAGGTGTCAAATAAATTTGGCGTGTCTAACTTTCAGACACAGGTCGCCGATAGAAGATCAACAGTGAAAAATCAGTGCGAGTCTTTCGGAGGAATTATGTCGAGTCTCGTAGAGCCCGTTGACTACGAAGAGTTTGAGCAACTTCACGTGGTGCGGCGCCTCAAGCAAATTATCGGCAGCTGGTGGAAAATCCAAATCAATTTCACAGACGAGAGAGGCTATCTCCGAGGAGTTCCAGCGGGAAAATTTTTCAACCCTCAAAACCCCGTCTCGGCTGCATTGGTTGAAGATGACACCACCTTTCAAGAGAGCCTCAGTTTTGCCCGAGAAACCACTCAGGCGAACCTCACAGCACGGTCTCCCAAGTACAGCACGGCCGACTCAGGTTTCAGTGCGGTTTCTGTCCCGCTTCGGGCCGATGGTCGCTACTTGGGCTGTATTTTTGCCGATGGCTTTCTCCTGAGCGAAACCGCGGAAAAGC
>JANQPW010000422.1 GCA_028285285.1 Silvanigrellales bacterium | reverse complement strand
GGAGCCGACCCCAAACGACTCTACATGTGTGACAAAGAAGGCGTGATTTACAAAGGTCGCAAAGAGGACATGAGCCCTCATAAAGAACAGTTTGCGCTTGACACCGAGAAGCGCACGCTCAAAGAAGCTCTCGATGGAGCCCATGTGTTTTGCGGCTGCTCTGTTGGGGGAGTGGTGAATCAAGATATGGTGAAAGGAATGGCTGACCACCCCATCATCTTTGCCATGGCCAATCCAGAGCCAGAAATCAAGCCTGAGCTTGTGCGGGAAGTTAGAGATGATGCGATTATGGCTACCGGTCGAAGCGACTACCCAAACCAAGTTAACAACGTGCTGGGCTACCCCTATATTTTCCGCGGAGCCCTAGACGTTCATGCACGAGGCATCAATGAAGAGATGAAAATGGCTGCCGTCAAGGCCATAGCCGACTTGGCGAAGGAAGACGTGCCCGACAGCGTAACGCGAGCCTATTCTAGAAAAGTAACAGGGTTTGGCAGAGACTATCTCATTCCCAAGCCCTTCGATCCCCGCCTCATGCTGTGGATTGCACCGGCTGTTACAAAGGCCGCCATGAGGACGGGTATGGCCCGTCGCGAACTGGAAATGGAAACTTACACCCGTGAGCTTGAGGCACGCCTCGGACTGGCTGAGGCCTTCATTTCCAGACTTAAAAGACAAATTCAAGAAGGGAACCGTACCAATGGCCGACGCACGCGCTTGGTGCTTCCCGAAGGAAACAGCCCACGGGTGCTGCGCGCCGCCGAAATTGTCACGGAAGCAGGGCTCTGCGATGTGATCCTTTTGGGGCGTGCTGGAGAGATCCGCTCGCGCATACACTCCATGGGGCTGGCTGGCCTTGAGTCGGCAGAAATCATTGATCCCACTCTCGACGATCGAGTGAAGAGTTATGCCTCACGCTTGTTTGAAAAACGATGCCGCCATGGCGTGAGCAAAACCACCTCACTTGAACTGGTTGCTGAACCTCACTACTTTGCATCTCTGATGGTGGAGTCAGGAGAGGCAGATGCGTTCTGCAGCGGGGTTCACCACAACTACCCCGACACCATTCGCCCAGCTATTCAGGTTTTTGGCACGAAGCCAGACGAGTGTTTGGCGGGGATTTATCTGCTCATGTGGAAAGACAAGAGTGTGGTCTTTGCCGACACGACCGTGAACATATCCCCCGACGAAGAGCTTCTGGCAAAAATCGCCATCCAAACCTACGAAACTGCGAAAAACTACCTTTCTGAGCCACCTCGTGTGGCCATGTTGAGTTTCAGCAACTTCGGCAGCAACCGACATGAGTACGCAGTAAAAATGAAAACAGCCACTCGGCGGGTGAAGGAGCTGCGGCCCGATATTGAGGTTGATGGAGAGATGCACGCCGACACGGCACTGAATGCCGAAGCCCTCACAAACTCGTTTCCTTTTTCAACTCTAAAAAGCCCTGCCAATGTCTTGATTTTTCCTGATCTTCAGTCGGGCAACATTGCCTACAAGCTGCTGGGCAAACTGGGTGGGGCCACCCTTATTGGACCTATACTCATCGGTACAGAAAAGGCCGTGAATGTGCTTCAACGGAACTCGAGTGTCGATGAAATTGTGAATATGTTTATTGTGAGTGTGCACAAAGCACAGGCCAACTTCTAAAAACTGGCCCTCTCAATTGGTCACATCACCCAGCCAGAAGAGCTCTTTTTTTGAGCAACCTTGAGTTGTGAAACCAGGCGTACATGTGGAGCAGGTGCTTCAGGTTGACCGCTTTCTTCGTTGTGCACCAGGTCCGGCGGCTCATTCTTTTCAGATTGTCTCGGATCATGGCGCAGGTGTGGTTCAGGCTAAACAAAGGGTCAAAGGACCTTGCCTTGAGTTCTCCTTGCCCCACAACACAGCCCCGATCTCCTTTGGTGGGAATGTGTGTGGCCCCGGGGAAGTGTTGGGCCAGTGGTTTAGGGTAGTGTTGGCTTTTGTCGGAGCGAAAGGTGACGCTTTCTGAACAGCACTCCGAAAGTGTGGTGAAAAGCTT
>JANQPW010000393.1 GCA_028285285.1 Silvanigrellales bacterium | reverse complement strand
GGAGAAGGAGGAGACGGTGTCACGGTTGTGATGCTCGACTGATTGCCTGCTCCATGTCTCGCCAAGGGGGCTCTTCTCCCAACACTCGCTCCGGGTCACGGCCAAGACGAATCTGCCGACTCCATTCCCTCCGAAGATACGTTTGCTGGTGAGCGTCTGCACGAGACTCAGAATCTTCACCTGGATCGAGGCAGCTTGACCCTGGGTCATATGCATATGGCTCGCAGAGGGCGAATCGCAAGGAGCCTAGGGAGTTTGATTGGCGCAGGGCCCAGTCAGTGAGCGTGAGTGGTTCCGCTGGGCTCAGCGCTGGATCCACAACCAACACTTCGTCTCCCACCCGCACAATGGGAGCCACATGGTACCACCACCTCACCATTCCAGAGGGGCTGTTGTTGGTCTCTACCCTGAGACTGCCAAAAACAAAAACCTTTTGAGGCCCTCTGCTTCTGGGAAGGGAGTTGTCACTTTCCCATTCAACAAACTTTCGCCGCATCATAGCAGCACGAGCAAAACAACCGTCATCAGGGTAAAGCCAAGAGATTCGCCTGGGCTCAGTGTCTCGACCGGGTTCAGGGTCACGCAAAAATCGAAGATCCCGCAACCACTCAAAAGCATCCTGCAGCTCGTGTGCCGAAGCTGACCACTCCTCAACCTGCCCCCAATCAATGTCGTCAAAAGACTGCCTAAGTGGCCACACAGAGCCTGCAACGATCTCATGGCCCGCATGGATGCGGCTTTCCTCAAAGCGAGCGTAGGCCTCTTCTGCTGTTTCGTTTACATGGCGCCTTTGGCTTGAAGTGTCTAAGGTGTCAATTGTTTGAGTTTCTGTGAAAGAACCTTCAGCAAAGGCCACAGAGCCACACATGTGCGGAGTTCCCAGCAGAATGCCCCAGCCCACACCGAGCAAAATACGCTTTTCCCATTTCTTCATTCTCGATCTCCAAGAGTCTGTTTTTATTGAAAAGCCGTGCCGGGGTCATTGCATTTCTCAGAGGTTACCCCCTTGGGCTGGCTTGCGCAGCTTTTGAAAAAAACAGCATTTGAGTTTCCAAAAGATTGGAAGCTGCACGTTGTTTGCACAGTTCTTGCTAGACGGTCGACATACGGAAACCGAATGGATTCAAGGAGCTCAGCCGTGAAGAGAAGGCGATCACTTGTGATGTTGGCGCCATTGGCAGCGATACTCTTGCTCTACTCTAGCTGTGGTGGTGGAATGACGCTACAGTCCGCCGACACTTTCCCCTTCCCTGCTGCAAATGAGGAACAGGCTGTTTTCAGAGGGATTCACCGAAAACGTCGTTTTAAGGTCTGTTGGCTTCAAGACCACGCAGAAACAGTCGGGCAACGCAATCGCGTGAAAGAGATCATTCTACAAGAGTACGGTAAGACACCTGTTGAGTTCTACGGGTTTGGGAACTGCACTGATGACGTGAATGAAGCCTACAGGATCTACGTCTATGATGACGCCGAGCTCAGCCCGAGAGTAGCCGACGTGGGGCATCAAATAGACAAACCTAAAACAACAAATGGGTTCACCTGGCATGTTGTTTTGAATTTTAGCTACAAAAATTGGAGCAAGATTTGCAGTAAACCAAAGTACCAGGACAACTGCACGACTTTCATCGCGCTGCACGAATTCGGCCACTTGTTGGGTCGGGTTCACGAACATGCACACCACGACTCCACGTGCCGTGACTACCGGCTGAGGGAGCGTATTGGCGGCTTTCGCACAAACTTTCCCTATGACGCTTCTTCGGTGATGAACTACTGCCTTAATGGGGAATACACATTTGCAAGAAAAACCCGGCGTCTCTCAGCTGGAGATATCTCAGCGACATGGAAAGCCTATGGTGCCGCCTTCGGAAATGGTTACGCAAGAGTGACTCACGGCACTGCGCTGAAGCGCTCGCCTGAGGCCAATAAGCCAGAACATCGCTGCAAGTTGAACGAAGGTTCAAGCTTTCGATTCTCGTATCTTGGAACCTATGGCAATCACATTAAAATCCAACTGCTCGACGCACCTGTCAGAAAGGCTTGTGCCAGCAAGTTGCGCAGAAATACTGCCTTTATCTTTCCGGGTCATTTTGCATTTTGGAAGTGAATTGCATGGAATTTGCTAGAGTTCATTTCAGTTTCGTTACTAGAAGCGATCAAAATGGTGGAGAGCAAAGGTGAGAGCAAGGCATTCGTACCCCATCGCCATGGTGGCAGCCGCGGTCATCGTGCTTTATGCTAGCTGCGGGGGAGGAGTGCTCCTCGAGCAGCAGGAGGAATTCCAGTCTGGATCGGGAAATAGCGAACAAGCTGTGTTTTATCAAGAGCACAAAAAAAGACGTTTTAAAATGTGTTGGATTCAAGATTCGGCCGCGACACAACCGCAGAGAGATCGCGTCAAGCAAGTTGTTTTGAGTGAATATGCAAAGACGCCCATCCAATTCTATGGATTTGGAACCTGCACAGATGATATCGATGCAGCATACCGCATTCACATTTTCGACAACCCGACTGACAATCCTCGAGTTGCTGAAGTGGGTCGCAGTATCAAAACCCGGCCGATGACAACAGATGGCGTGACCTGGCACATGCGATTGAACCTGAGCTTTGAGGAGAGAGGCACCCTCTGCAAAGATCCTCGTTATCTTGACAACTGCATCACATCAAACGCACTTCACGAGTTTGGTCACCTTCTTGGTCGCGTGCACGAACATGCTCATAGAAACTCAACCTGTGTTGATTTTCGGCACAAGGAACGCATTGGGCGATTTCGAAGTCAATTGCCCTACGACCCCGATTCGATCATGAACTATTGCAGAGGTGGTGACTACACATACGCTCGAATCACCCGCCGTCTGAGCCCAGGCGATCTTTCAGCCTTCTGGATGGTCTATGGTAAGCATTTTGGAACAGGGTATGCCCGAGTGACCCACAGAGAAGGCACAGCCATCAAACGCAAGATCCTCACTCAACAGCCGAGAGAGCGATGCGCCTTAAGTGAAGGATCCAGTTTTAAATTCAAATACTTGGGAACTTATGACAATCATATTAAAGTGAAAATATTGGATCCTCATGTGCAAAAGGCATGTGCGAGCAAGTTGCGGTGGAACATGGCGTTTCTTTATCCAGACCATTTTTCCTTTTGGAAGTGATTTTTCCGCTTTCCGCTTTCCGCTTTCCGCTTTCCGCTTTCCGCTTTCCGCTTTCCGCTTTCCGCTTTCCGCTTTCCGCT
>JANQPW010000388.1 GCA_028285285.1 Silvanigrellales bacterium | reverse complement strand
ATCTTGATTGGTTTTCCGTGCCTTTGGGGGAAACGAGCCGAACTTTTCTTGCCGCTGAGCTGAATGGAAACTCGGCGACCGCTCGGGTTCAACTGCTGGAATGGGTCTCAGGTGGGCTCACGCCGGCGTTTCGCATTCCCGATGACCTGCCCGACTCGCGAACGCCTTTGTTTGATTTGGGGCATGCTAGCCCCACCTTCATTCCTGATCAAAATTTGCTGGTGTTTTTTCCAAGTGAGGGCCTCGGAATTGAAAAACAGTTCCCTTCACCCTATGAGGTTGAAAAAGATAAGGTTTGGAATGCGGAAAGCGATCCCAGGGCTGTGTCTTTGATTGCGGTGGATATGGAGCGCTGGGCTGGTGGCATGAGCCTCGAAGATGCAAGCTCATATGCCCCCCTGGTTTTTAACGACTCTGGCAAAACGGTCGTTGCTGAGGAAGCTGCAGATAGCGAGTCGAACAAGACTCTGAGCTTTCGAACTGTGTTTTCAGAGTCTGAGAAGGTCTCGGCCACAGACTGTCCCAGCCTTTCCGCGGAGCTCGGGGCAACGGCAACAGGCGCAGATGGGGTGCTTGCTGCGCATGTGCGTCAGGGCCATTTGATCCACTTGGGGAATTGGTCAGCCTTCAAAGAAGCCTACCGCGCGAAAGTGCCCGAAGAGGGTCGGGCTGCCCGCACCACTCCTGCCACGTCGTTGGGAACCGGAGAAGACTCGGCGCTGGAAACAAAAAACCGCGCGGTTGAGCTGCTCTTTCCGGGTGTCTTGAGTCTTCGCACTTTAGAACAAGGTGAGGGGTCCACGGTATTGCCGGAGGGTTTGTACCGCACCACGCAAATTTCCTTGCAAAAGATCAATGATCGCTGTCAGCCCGTCGTCGCTCGGGCCGAAATCGTGACATCAAACCTGGGCCAAACCAATGCTGGGCGCGAAAAGGTCTGGGTGACCCGCTTCAATGGCACCACGCCTGAAACCCCGCTTGCCTTGCAGCTGAGCGAAAGAGCCGCCATTCGGTTTGCTGGGTCTGGGTCGGATATCTACTTTGCCTCCTTCAGCCAAAACTCCTTCACCAAAGTCACAGTTCTCGATTCAGAGATCCAACAGGTTCAGGTTTTGCGTGAGAGCAATTGAGAAGAGACTGCTTGGGGTATAAGGAAACAGAAAGGACATCCGATGGATATTTTTCTCGACTCGGCAGATCTAAAAGAGCTCGAACAAGTTGCAGATTGGGGAATTTGTGATGGGGTCACCACAAACCCATCTTTGATTGCCAAACAGGGTCAGGATTTTAAAGAAATCGTGGGCCAAATCGCCCAGAAAATCGATGGTCCTATCTCGGCTGAAGTTGTCTCTGAAGATGCAACAGGAATGCTCAAAGAAGCCGAGGTGCTGGCTGAGCTCCACCCCAACATCGTCATCAAACTTCCCCTCACTCCCGATGGTCTCAAGTGTTGCAAAATTCTTTCGGGCCGTGGAATACGCACAAATGTGACGCTTTGCTTCCAACCGCTTCAGGCTTTGCTAGCTGCCAAGGTGGGTGCCACATTCATCTCTCCCTTCATTGGTCGCATTGATGATCTGAGTACTGATGGCATGCAGCTCATCAGAGATATTCGGCAGATCTACACAAACTATGGCTTTAAGACCCGCATTTTGGCGGCGAGTATTCGCCATCCGAAGCATGTGCTGGAAGCCGCATTGGCGGGTGCCGACGTTGTCACGGCTCCTTTTGCGGTCATCAAGAGGCTCTACAATCACCCTCTCACCGACCAGGGTCTTGAGAAGTTTTTGGCCGACTGGAAACAGTCAGGGCAAAGTTCAATCGTCTAAAGGATCTCCGGTGCCATTTTCCCACACTTTCGGATTTCTGCCCTCTTGCGTTAAAAGCAATTCTCAGGTGGTGGCGGAGCATCACAAAACCTTGACTCCGAAAGACGAACAGACTCCTGATTCGCAGGGGCTGAGTGAAGAGTCCATCGTTCGTTCCGTGGGTGTTTGGCAGCGGCGTGTTTTTGAAAATCCGTCGGCGAAAGGGGAAACTCCCTTGGCTTCTGATTTGTCTGTGGCCCTTCTGGAGGCAGGCCGATCTGTTCCCTTTTGCTGGCCCCGCGGAATTGAACTCGGTCTGTTTGCGCATGTGACCACAACTCCAGATGGCATTTCTCCGGCTACTGCGCACAGAGTTCACCACAAAATGCAGTGGCCCTCTTCCCTGCACTGTTTTGACGTCAGCAGCTCTTGCTCGTCTTTTTTGAGTGCGCTCAGGCTCATGCATGCTGCAAGCTTGGCACAAAAACAGACGGGACTCATTGTGGCTTCTGAGGTGAAAACGGTGCATCTGAGATCTGAAGACCCACGCTTGCTGGGCCTTTTTGCTGATGGAGCAGTGGCTGGTATTTTGCGAGGGAGGCATGAAAAGAGGCCACTTCTGTGGGCATCCCCACTTCTGAAGACCCACTTGGCGGAAAATATACGGGTTGTGAAGGGTGGCTCAAACCCTTGTGGAAAAGTTGGGGACAAGCGGGATCATCTGGAAATGCGTGAGGCGCGCTTGATGTATCGTGAGACCGTTACCGCGTTTGTAGAGATGGTCAACCGCCTCCAACAGCTTGCACGCGATCACAATGTGGCATTGCGGCGGATTTACCTGCACCAAGCCAACGCCAATATTCTTGCAGAGGTCCGGCGAAGGCTGCCGCCCGATTTGGCCCAGCGTTTGCCGGTGTTGATGTCTGATCTGGGCAATGTGGTGTCGGCATCGCAGCCGTTGCACCGTCTGCGTTCGTTGATATTGGAGCACATTTTTTTGTCGCTGAAAGAGGGTGATCAACTCGGGCTGATTTCTCAGCGTCGGGGGTTGTGTGAGGCTCTGGCAGCAGGGGAGTTTCCACAAATTGATGTGGAGGAAGGGGTGGCCCTAGTTGGTGGAAAGGGAACACGCGTTTCGGTGAAGAATCGGTTTTGTGGAAGTGAGGAACCGGAACAGCTCACCCTGTTTGATTCCTGCGCTCCGGAGCTCCAGAACTCATGGCTTGCTCACATCAGCGACGCTGAATGGACTCGTTTTTTTGAAGAGTATGGGTCAACTGAGATGCCAACCAATCCCAATCTGGTCGATGCTTGGGTTGTTGCTGGAGGTGGTTTTCAGTGTTTAGGGCTCTTGTGCCCATCGACGACCCCTCACAAAGGGGGAATGAGTTCATGATTCTTGTTTGCACTTCAAATTCCGGAAAACTTCGGGAATTTGAGGCTCTTTTGCATGGCGCCGGGCCAGTGAAGGGTTTGGGAGATTATCCTCAAGATTTTGTGTCCACTCATTTTGGAAAACCTGTGGAAAACCAAGATCACTTTGTGGGGAATGCTTGGATCAAGCTTCAGGCTGGGCTGCGATTGGCAGCGGCCACCGTTGAGGAGCGAAAGCCCGGCGTGGTGCTTGTGGATGATTCTGGCCTCTGTGTTCCGCAATTGGATTTTGCGCCCGGTGTGCATTCCGCCACATTTGCTGGCGAGCCCCGCAGCGATCAAGGGAACAGAAAGAAGTTGGCGGACTGTGTGAGGCAAAGTGGGCAGGAGAGGCTCGAGGCATATTTTGTGAGTGTTCTCCTCTGTGCAGATTTTTCAAAAGAGCAGATGAGCGCATTCTCGGCTGAAAAAGGCGCGGGAAAAGTTGTGACCGCTCTCGACGCTGCCTTGAAAAATGCAGGCTGGTTGGGTGCGGATCGGGAAAAGGAAACATTTCGGCATTTGCTCAAGGAAGACCCCCATGTGAAGGGCCGGCAGCAGCTCAGTTGGAGCCACGTGTGGGAGTTGCCGGAGGCAACCCTGCGGCTCGTCTTTGGTCTCTGTTTTGGTTTTGTTTCAAGCACCGAGCAGAATCTGATTCCGGGAGAGGGGCATGGCTACGATGCCCTGTTTTTTCCGGTTGCCGAACCCAAGTTGTCGTTTGCGTCTGTGCCGCTGCAACAAAAAAATCTTTGGAGTCATCGCGCCGCAGCACTGGAGTGTTTGAGGAGCCTCAGTTTGGGCCAAAAAGCTGATCGGCGTTGGGCTCCTCAGCAGCGTTAGCCTCATCGGCAGCAGGGCCTTCTTTATCGTCCTCGTCCTCGTCCTCGCCGGAGGTGCTCTCTTCTGACGATTCGGTTGTGTTGGAGGAATCCGCCGGGGGTGGCAGAACCAGCTCTTGAG
>JANQPW010000357.1 GCA_028285285.1 Silvanigrellales bacterium | reverse complement strand
ACATCGTAAAAGCCTGGGAAGAGCTCATCTCGGTAGATCTGTGGCACATACGACAGATTAGCAAAAGGTTTGACCGTTGTTCGAAAGTCGAGGTTTTCGGCCCCATTGACTCCCCGAAAGCTTCGCGTGAAGTCAATCTCACTTGTGTTGTTCAGATCGTACGACACATAGGCCATGCGCGTGGTGATCTGATCGAAGGGTGGAGTTGCGTCGAATATGTAGGCGGTTGAAATTCCCCGCACCGAGGCATTGCTGTTGATGTGCTTGTTTGAAAAAACCGGGGCACTCAGCCGTGACTGCATGAAGAGTCTTTGGCCAGCTACATAGGGCTCGTTTGGTGTTTTCAATCCGTCGGGCTGGGTTCGAATCTGCGGGCTCGTGCTAGAGGTTGACACTCGGCCCGAGGCTTCGGCGGGCACGCTCACCTGCTGGTAGAGATCCACAAAGTTGGTGTCACTTTGGCGATCAACGAGTTCCCAGCTCGACTCTTGGTCAAAGTGGAAGCGGCTTTCAAGAATCCGAAGTGGGAAGAGGGCAAATTCAACTTTTGGACTGCGGAAAGGAGTCTCTGTGGCTTCGACTTCTAGAACGTCTTGCAGGCGCTGGATCCGAATCGATAAGCCAAAGCGGGATCCGTAATATTCCGCTGCCACCTCTTGGCTTAGAAAACGGTAGGTTGATTGCGCTGGTGCAAAGAGATCAGACTTTGAGCTTTGTTCCACAGAGTAGTCCGACAGATACTGATTGTCGCTCATGAAGGTCCAATTCCCCTTCAAGGCAACAAGGTTTCGATAGGGAACGTTCACGCTTCCGGTGGTGAGCCAGCGTTCGCTTTGCACATCTCCGATGTTTTGTTTGTATTCTGCTGCGGCTATCTCGTTATCAGAAAATTGCCGATCGATCTCATTCTCGAGAGAGGCTCGATCAAAGGCTTTCACTCGTTTGTCATCTTCTGTGAACTCCCCACTCACCCGTGCGTTTGCGCTTTCTGTGAGTTTTCCGCGCACTTCGACACCAAAGCGCGTGCCGCGTGCGGAGAAGTCATCGACCGTGAGTGTGGTGTCGGCATGATCTCCCAGTGTTTGGAAGTAAGGGAGCGAAGTGACCTGTCCAGCGCGGCTCAAGTACACGCTGGGGAGCAAGAATCCACTCTCCCGTTTGTCTTTAATGGGGATCTTGAGATAGGGCAAATAGGCGACAGGAATTTCTGCAACATCAAAGGTCGAGCCATAGAGTGTCGCATATTGCCCGGGCTCAATATCCGCTGTGGAGGCGCTGAAGCCCCAAATAGCCCGATCTTCAACCCCGCAGCGGCAGGGAGTCACACGCATCGATTCCGACTCAATGGTTCCGTCTTGTTTTTGGTAAATGGAGTCTGCCGTAAAAGCCAAGTAGCCCTCAGAATTTTCAAATGAGGCCCACTTTGCTGCAACCTTCTTGTTGGCTTTGGCAAATTGAATCACTGATTCTCGGCGCGCGAGAGCCTGATCTCGGGCATCTTCATCGAGTGATTCCAAGAAAAGATTCGGTTGGTAGCGTGTGCGAGCCAGACGCCCTAAGATTTGTGCATAGCGACGTTCGAGGGACTCCACCTCGGTTTCAAGTTGTGACCTTCGGGTGTCGTTGCGATAAACGTCTATGAGATTCATTTTGGACACAAACTCATCTCGAAGAGACTGCAGCTGGAGGATCAGTTTTTTCTGTCGATTTGCTTTTTCTGTTTCGAAG
>JANQPW010000535.1 GCA_028285285.1 Silvanigrellales bacterium | reverse complement strand
GAATCTTTCAGAACCGTGTCTTGCGCTTTTTGGAGGAATTCCCGAGCGTGCGCTTCGAGCCCCCTTTTTGCGAGCAGGCCGAATTGGCCTAAAAGGGTGGTTGGCTCGCTTTTGCTTTGTGCCTGTTGGGCATTCCTTCTTTCGATCCAAGCATCGAAGGTGTCGGTGAGAGCAGTGTCGAAGGTGCTGATGTCGGTGGGAACGATTGCGGTCAGATTGTCAAGAGCTGAGGCGGCTTGGTTCCCTCCTCTGTTTTGAAGAATCCGAACGACGCTTTCAAAGGAGCTCAAGAGCGCAAAGAGGCGATCTCGCCACAATGGCAGAGTTCCGTTGGGAATCTGTTGGAATTCGGCACCGGCCGACGTTTGCTCGTAGAAACAAAGAAGGATACTGCTGCGTCCTGTTTCTTCAGGCGCAGGAAAGCCTACAGCGCCAATGGTGTAGCCGCTGGGGTCTTGTACGCTCTTGGCGCTGGAGTCGGCCGGAGGGGTTGTGCCGGCCTTGCAAGCGCTAAGGAAGGCAAAGCACAAGATGGCGAGGGTGGGCAGTGTGTTCTTGAAGTTCACGGGGGCTCCCTTTCAGTGTGTCATTCAGTGAAGTCGTAGTACGACTCGCTTTGGCTCAGTTTCTCTTGGTTGCTTTCCACCCAGTCGCCGGCCCGGCGGCTCACCCGATCGGTTTCAGAGATGGTTTCGTCGACCTGACCCAAGATCCAGTGCACTGGTGTGGAGTCCACCACATAGTGGTGAGCCACATCGAACACCGTGCGGCCTTGACCCAGCGGAATGGAAAAGAGAAAGAGCCAGATGATCCCAATGATCACGAAACTTAGGGCTTTCTGTGGCATGTCAAACTCCTCATCATCGGTCGAACCCCCTCATTCTGGCAGAAATTTTTGGGCGGTGGGCGGTGCTGTAGGAAAATATGACAGTGGAGTCGGCATTTGTTACAACCTTCTTTGGCTCTGATTGCTCTCCATGTGGCCGGTTGGGGTTTTGATGTCCTTTTCTGTAGCGCTGATCACCCTCAATGCATCGGGCACGCTGGCAGCCGTGCTCGAGAAAGTGCAGGGCCTGGCTGATGAAATCGTTGTGGTCGATTCAGGAAGCAGCGATGGCACGGTGGAGATAGCCGAGAGTTTTGGGGCAAAAGTGTTCCATGAGGCCTGGAAGGGGTTTGGCCCTCAGAAAAACCTGGCGATCGATCGCTGCAATTCTGAGTGGATCCTGCTTCTTGATGCCGATGAAATCCCCACTGAGTCCTTCATAGCTGCGCTTCGTGAGGTGGTGATGCGGAGGCCTGCAGAGTTTGGCGCTCACCCCGTGTTTCGCATC
>JANQPW010000272.1 GCA_028285285.1 Silvanigrellales bacterium | reverse complement strand
TTCAAGCAGCTGGGCACTCTTCAGCGGCTCAGTCTGTGGGCTTCGGTGCATTTGGGAGCTTGATTGCGCGACCATTTGGCGGCACGCTTCCGGTGTCGGCCCTTCCGAGTGACATCATGGGCATCCTTTTCCTCGTGAAAATGGGGTTTTCACCCGACACAGCCAACGGGAGGAGGCTTCCGTGGGAGTCGACAACAAAAAGCTTCATATTCTCCAGCAACTGCAGACGACGTTTTCAAGCGGCCTTTTCGAAGATCTCGTTGAAAACTTTCCAGATATCATTCATTCCGTGAACAAAGATGGGCGGATTGTTTCCACGAATCGCAAGGCGGAAGAGCTTCTGAGTTACACAAAATCTGAGCTCATTGGCATGCCCATTTTCGACCTCTATGCCGAAGAGGTGCAAAATCAGCTGCGCTCGGGTTTTGAAAAGCTCAAGAAGAGTGGCTACAGCCAAAGTGTTGAGAGCAAGCTCAAGGCCAAGGACGGAGAAATCATCGACGTGGAGATCCGTTCCATTTCGCTTTACGACTCCGAAAACAACTTTGATCGCACGTTTAGCATCATCCGTGACATACGTGAGAAGAAGAGCATTCAGGCCCAGCTGTATCAGCAAAGTAAGCTCGCGGGCATTGGAGAGCTTGCTGCGGGAATCATCCATGACATCCGCAATCCACTTGCCGTTATCAAAGGCTTTGCGTCGAAAGGGATCAGTCGGGCCGTTGAAAAGAAAGACTTTGAGAGCGTGCTGAAACTCCAGTCTAAGATTCTCAAAGCCAGCGATCGCATCGATCGTTTGTGCAGCCATCTGCGAGACTACATGCGACAGGAACATGAGCTTCCTGAGCCAACGATCTTGAAGACACTTGTGGAAGACTGCCTTCTGATTTGCGAGAACAGGGCTTCAACCGCCGGGGCAAAAATTGTGAATGAGGTCACAGATCCCGATTTTGTTGCCACACTTCCCAGCAACAGTGTGGAACAAGTGCTGATCAACATTGTTTCCAATGCCTGCGACGCGGTGAGCGGGTGTGAGCTGCGCGAGGTCAGGGTGCGTGCCCGGAAGGAAGTGGCAGACGCCTCAACGAACAAGGTCGTTTTTGAGGTTGAAGACACAGGGCCAGGGGTACCAGCAAAAGTTGCGGAGAAGATCTTTGAGTCCTTTTTCACTACCAAGCCCAAGGGCAAAGGCACCGGCTTGGGCCTTTCGATTTGTGCTGGGTTGGTTGAGGAACATGGGGGGAAACTCTCCATTGACAGCAGCTATACCGATGGGGCTCGGTTTGTGATTGAGTTCCCCACTGAGACATCATTTCAGCCTAAATCTGACTCAATTTAACACATAGTAATAATTGAAAAAATACAAATTGTTCAGGTCTTTCCCAGAGGCTCCGAATCAACATATGGTGGTGGAACGGTGACTAGAGGTACTCGAAGCCAGTGGGTCTTCGCACCGTCCCCTCTTCAGAACCGACTTGGTTGAGAGGTGATTGATGAAAAGTTTAGCCTATTTCTGCACGGGAGCTGCCTTTCTGCTGGCATCGCCCGTTTTGACGGCTTCGGGCCACGTGGCCTCTGGGCTTGACCAGCAGTTTGAAATGCATGCTTCGGAGCAGTTGCTGCAGCACCGAAAGGTTGTGATGGTGATGCCGCCTGTTGGGAGTGCAGCAGAGATCGACACTGTTTCAACGAGTCTTTCCACAACCTCTCGTTAGAATCCATGGAGAGGCTCTAAACGTAGTCTCCTGCTGGAGCTCCGTTCATCACAGTTTCTTCCTCACCAAGGCCAAAGTGCTTGCGCACGAGGTTCCGTTCGTGAGGGGTCTTCACGACCTTCAAAAGCTTGTTCGCGAAGTCTTTTCCGTCTTGTTCCGTTGAGTTGTCGGGATCGTTTTCTTTGATGTGCTCTGTCCAGGTGTGAATGACCGCTCGAATACCCTGAAGGTTTTGGGTGAGTTGGTCTTGGAACTGCAGCGCCTCAATCACCGGGTTCATGAGTCGGCTCACTTCAATGCTGTCAGACTTGAGGGCTTCCAACTCCGACTTCATTTCACCCAGGTCAATGTTCCGAGAAGTTTCCTGCACCAGTTTAGCCAGTTTTTCTTCGGCCTCAAGAAACGCTGTTTCGGCAGCCTGCGACATTTTGCTCCGTCGCTTGACATCGTCCATGATGCTTTGAAGGGTTGTGAGAATCAGATTTGACTCCTTTTCCGACTCACTTTGGCACCAGCTGAGGGAGTCGTCAAAGAAGGCTTTCACGTCGTCAAGAAATGTTTCTTTGTTGATTGCCATGGTCTGCCTTTCTAAGCTCCAAGATCAAAGAAAAAGTCATCACTGTCTGAGTCTAAGTGCTCTGGTACCGGCTCTCGAAGAACCAGCTTATAGAAAACTTCTCGCTCAGATTTTATGGCAATGTGTTCGGCCATCGAGGTGGCAACTTCCTCCATCAGCTCCGGCTTTTTAGGAACCGACTTGTTCACAATGTCTCCAAACATTTTTACGATGTGTTCAACTCTTTGCCTGGCTGCATCTTCAAACTGCATAGAACTCATAACAGGTGCGAGCTGCTCCTTGATGCTGTCTTCAAAGGCAATCAACGACTCCAGTTTCTTTTGAAGGCCAGCGAGTTGAAGGCGTTCTGATTCCTTCTTTTCGTCAATTTTAAGGGAAGCAGCGATTTCTTCGGTTGACTTCCCACTGTCGATCATTGCGGCGGCCTGGGCAAAGATATCGTCCACTTCGTTGTTCATCTCTGACTTTTGCGTTGTGACTTCAGATTGAGCACCAAAATAGAGTTGGTGGAAGAGCTTCAGTTTTTCATGGTTTGGCTCGGAGAGATAGTTCGACGAGACTTCGAGAATTTGATTGACCTTTTGAGTTGCATTTTCTGCGGCATTCACCTGCATATCGCCAAGAAGCGCACAGACTTTATCTTTGATGTTCGCCACTTTATTGACCTCGTGTGGGTATTTTCGAGTTTTCTTGTTTCTTCACGCTAAGAAACATTTTAGCACGAATACAATCAAAACAAACAGAACCGATGCCATGCGTCTTCTAAGTCTTTTTCAGCCGATACCCTTTGGGGACTTGGGGCGTGCCCAAAGAGTTTTTACAGAGGGCATAGCCGAGGGAGTAGGGCCCAGCGCTCACAGGTGCAAACGGGCCGCGACTCCAGTCGCTGGCATCAAAAGTCTGCCCCCGGGCGAAGGCAGTTGCTTTCGCTGGCTCAAGCACCATGCGGTGTGGGGCATCTTTGCCAAACAGTTGTGCTCCGGCTGAGCAGGGCAAGAGGGAACGTTCTGTGAGCTTGGCGATAGGAATACCAACGGTGCGCAGGTGAGGGTGTGGGGGCAGGTGAAGCGAACTGGCCCAGACCTGGGGCCCGCTGCGGCGATAGAGTCGGAGTGACTCTGGGAGTGCTGAGCCAAAGAAGGAACGAAACCAGTCTCGCACGCGTTGTTCTTCTGAGGCGAGAAGAGCCTGGAG
>JANQPW010000238.1 GCA_028285285.1 Silvanigrellales bacterium | reverse complement strand
AAAGTGCTCTTGGGCAGGGAACGACTGTGAGCTTTTCCTTTGACCTCATGTGCCGACCGGAACGTGAAGGGAGCGAAGATGCAGACCAGTCTGTTGAGTGGGTCTCTGGTGAGGCACCAGACCAAGCCCTGCGCTCAAGTGCCACCCACAAGACGCTCCGTGCCCTGGTTGTCGATGATCATGAGTTCAACAGAATGGTGCTGTCGACCCTTCTGCAGAAGCTCGATATTCCCTCGGTTCAGGCTTCCAGCGGGGCTGAAGCTCTGCAGGTTCTGACTCAGCTTGACCTTGACATCGTTTTTATGGATTGCCACATGCCGGAAATGGATGGAGTTGAGACCACCCGTTTGATCCGCACTGAACAAAATAGCGCCATTCCGATCGTGGGTGTGACTGCTGACACAGGCGAAGCCGTTCGAGTGAGAAGCATGGCAGCAGGAATGACGGAATTTATGACGAAGCCAGTCCGTTTGGTTGAGCTGTCAACAAAAATATCGAAGTGTTTTACAGCCCAGCAAGAGCGTGGCCGCCGCGGTGGCCTGGAGGCACCGGAGATGTGAGATGCGGCGGATTCGTTCTTTTTTGGCTCTGTTTGGAGCATGGCTGATTGTCTTTTCCGCTGGGGCTGACGAGACCACCAATCCGAAGCGGTTGGAACAGTTGGTTGTGGTCTTGTCGAGCGACACCACCAACCCTTTTTGGTGGCTCCTTCATCGCCTTGCGGAAAAGGCGGCTCACGATCTCGGTGTGCGGCTGGAGATCCTCCAAGCGCTTCAGGGAACGAGTCGCTCGCTTCACAATGAGTTTGGCAAAAAAGTCAAAGAAATTGATCCCCACTTCTTGATTTTCAAACCCAACTCTTTGATGGTTCGGCGGGTCTTTTCCCTTGTGAAGCCATTGAACACTCAGCTCGTGAGTATGAACATTCACATGCCGGAGACCATTGGCGGAGAAGACGCCAGACACTTTAAGAATTCAAAAAGCTATTTTGGTGGTCTGTACCCAAACGAAAAGGAGACTTCGCGGGAGCTGATTTCGACCCTCTTTCACAAGCTGAAGCGAGAGCAGAAACTGAAAAAAAGTGCTTCGAAACAGTCTTCGGCTCTCGTTGTGTATTTAGGAGGAACAGCTGACGACAGTGTGAGTCTGGTGAGACTGTCTGGCATCAAAGACTTTGTGGAAGAAAAAGACTCTGTCTCGTTGGCTATGCCCGTTTTCACCAATTGGTCTTCTGAGGAAGCGCAGGCGCAGGCTCCCCACGTGGCACGGCGGTATCCTGAAGCCAATGTCATGGTTTCTATCACTGGAGAGTTGGGTCGTTTTTTAAGTGGTCGCTACCGAGCCCGGAAAAAACCTGTTCCCTATGTGGAAGGTGCTTTTAATTGGACTGAGGAAAATCTCGTGCGACTCCAACGTGGTTCCATTGACCTGCTTGCCGGAGGACACTTTGTTGAGGGAGCCTGTTTGATCACCGGTTTGTTCAACTGGCACCGCTATGGAGTGTCTCCCCAGTTTCGAAAGAAGGAGGCCAAGTCGGCCATGAGCCTGATTGAGGCTTCTGAAGCGACCGAGGTCTTGGGCGAGCTTTACAAAGATCGATTTCGGAATTGGAACTTTGTTCGACTTGCGGAGCACTTGCGTGATGCATCGCAGCCGTGGGTGTGCAGCTACAAGGCTGTGAGGGACATTGTGACGCAGAAAGTTCATAGCGGTCAAAAACCCTTCTCACCTTCAATTCCTCACTAAGCCTCACTAAAAAGATCACCATCTATTCAACTGAAATTATTTAAATAAACAAGTTTTTCTCAAGAAATCTCAAAAATATGCCGATCCACCCTCCTGCTGGACATAAAACCTGAGGAGCGACGATATGCTGCGGTTCACGATCCCCTTTCTGGCCTTCACATTCTTCGGCTGTGGAATGGATCCCAATCTTCAATATGAAAGCGGGAGCCAGGAACAGGCCTTCGAAGGAAACGCTCGGTACTCGTCAATTGCGCAAGGGCGGGCAGAAACCATTGCAGCGTCATTGCGCAGGGTCGGCGTGTGTGAGCTGCCCGTGCTCAGTGGCGTGGCTGGCTTGAAAATCTCGAGCAGCGATGACGTTCTGGCTCAGTTTGTTTGCATTGCCAACAACGAGTCTGTCTTAGGGAAGAAGGTTCACGGCATTGGTGGTGCGGGTGCCTTTGGAACAAATCTCGGTCACCTCGACCGCGGAGTGAGAGTGACTTACCGTGGAAGAACGTATGCTTGCAGGCCCGGACTCATTCACAACATGGACCTCAATGCGGAGTGCGCCTTTGCTCTCTATCTAAACCGAAGAGGATTTGGAGATTGGGGAAAGGCCTATCGGGGCTTCAGTTGGGGATCAAACCGCCACTGCCACACAGAGTATGATCTGGCTCCTTGGAGAAAGTTTCGTTGTGGCCCCACGCCTTGCGAAAAACCCACTCTCCAGCTGGGAGAAGATCGAAAACTCCTTGTTTCCGTGAAGTCGGCGTGTGCCGCATCGAAGGCCGTGGTTGAGTTGTTTCAACTCGAAGGGAAACGCACCGTTTCGGTTTTGGAAAAGGAGTTCCCCTGGACTTCCACTGGAGCGCAAAACTCGGTGACCATTGATTTGGCCGCAATCGCTCTGGAGAACCACACTCATGTGCGTGTGAAGCTCATGCGCAATGATGAGGAGTTTTACCGAACCAATCCTTCCTTGTCTTTGCCCGCCCCTCAAACACCGGAGGAGGAAACGGAAGCCGATTCTCAAGGTGTTGAAGAAACTGAAGTGCCCGATCCCTCTTCTGAGGCGAGCCCGGAAGAGTCCCAGACTCAACCCGCCGGCAACAGCAGCGAAAAGCCGCTTGCTGAGCGCTGCAAGGAGGCCTTCCCTGGAGACGAAAATCGCGATCAGCGGATCGACTGCCTGCTGGGCAAAGTCTCTCCCTAAACGGAGAGTGTGAACAATCTGTGAATCCGTGTCTTCTG
>JANQPW010000233.1 GCA_028285285.1 Silvanigrellales bacterium | reverse complement strand
TTGAAACGCCACCTCTCCATCCCTCTTGGCCGTGTTCAGGCAGAAACAGCCGAAACGCCCCCGCCTTTGGACCCCGATGAACTGTTCCACCTCCAAGAGAACATTCACCTTTTGGAAGAACGCCTCAAGGGGGCAGAGCTCTGGGAAGCTTTTCAAGAGAAAAAGGTCCAAGCCGATTCAGCAAACAAAGCCCTCAACACCGCGGTTCAACTTGTGGACTACCTCAGCGTCACAGCTTCCCGACTCACGCTCGAAAAGGCCCACACTCTGGTGCGGGATTTGGGGAACTGGGAGATTTTCGGGGAACGTCACTTTCCAACCGTGTTGGACCCCAATGGCAAAGCAGCCAAAATTGCCTCCACTGGGGTTTCTTCGCTTCTGATATTGGCCGTGGCCGACACCATGGCCATTCACCAATCGCAGTGTGGGGGAGCCACAGACTTCATGAGCCCAGACTGCGCATCGCCGCAGGAAACCTGCCCGCAGTGAGGCACGACAGCGACGCTTTCAAAGACGGAAGGCTTCGTCAAAAAGAGCAATTTCCAGGAACCCGCGGAAAGGGAATCACATCGCGGATGTTCCCCATTCCGGTGAGCCAACAGATCAAGCGATCCAAGCCCAAGCCAAAGCCACTGTGCTCAACGCTGCCAAAACGCCGCGTGTCGAGGTACCACTGCATGTGCTCCGAATCGATACCCTTGGCTTGAAGCTGTTGCTCCAGCCTATCGAGGCGATGCTCGCGCTGGCTGCCTCCAATGATTTCGCCAATGCCGGGCACAAGAAAATCGCAGGCCGCCACTGTCTTTCCATCTTCATTCAAATACATATAAAACGCTTTGAGATCTCTCGGGTAGTCGTAAACCACCGTTGGCGCTTTAAAATGTTCTTCACAAAGAAAGCGCTCATGCTCACTTTTGAGATCTTCTCCCCACGCCACTGGAAACTCAAAGGACCGGCCAGAGTCTTGCAAAATGGAAATGGCCTCTGTGTAGCTGATGCGTTTAAAGTCTTCCTCCAGAGCCATCTTGAGCCAGGGCCTTGGGTCGACCTCATTGCGCTTCACAATCACTTCAAGGTCGGCCTCGGCTTCCTCGAGGACTTTGCGCACCACACCCTTGATCAAGGCACAACCCAGATCAATGGTTTCCTGCAAATCGGCAAAAGCCATTTCGGGTTCGACCATCCAAAACTCCGAAAGGTGGCGGCTGGTGTTGCTGTTCTCAGCCCTGAAGGTGGGCCCAAAGGTGTAGACATTGCCAAGCCCAAAGGTCAAGAGCTCCGCCTCCAACTGCCCCGTCACACACAACATCGATTTTTGTCCAAAGAAGTCCTGTGAGTAGTCCACTCCCGAACCGGGGCTCGTTTGAAGCGGCACTTTTTCAAGGTCAAAGTTTGTGACCGTGAAGGTTTCTCCCGCTCCTTCTCCATCTGAGGTTGTGAGAATGGGAGAATGCACGTATTGAAAACCGCGCTTGTGAAAAAACTCGTGAATGGCAAAAGAGACCAGTGACCGCACTCGAAACACGGAGCTGAACAAAGCCGTGCGGGGGCGCAGATGCGCAATTTCCCGCAGGTACTCATAGGTCATTTCCTTTTTCTGCAACGGAAAGCTGTCGGGATCTGCCAACCCACAGAGCTCCACTCTTTCGGCCTGGATTTCATATTTCTGACCCTGACCTGGGCTTTCCACCAGCTGCCCCCAAACCTTAACAGAAGCACCCGTGGTGAGGGGAGCCACCATCTCCGCATAACCGTCAAGGCCGGCATCAGCAATGATTTGAATGGTTTGAGGTGTGGAACCATCGGTCAGGTGCACAAAGGAGAACTTTTTTGATCCGCGCTTGGTGCGCACCCAACCCGCCACATGCACGGGCCCAGGGGGAACTTGATCGTCTCGGATCATTCGAATGGTGGATCGCTCAATGGATTGTGGCATCGGGGGCTCCCTCGAAGATGTGCATGAGGTCACCCAATTTGGCACACACGCCCAAGCCTTTCAAGAGTGAGTGTGCCCGCTCACGGCTCCCTTTCTCGTTGCGCCCAAACCCCATCTCGCATACGACTGTTCCGCACGAGATTCACGGCTGGAGGTGAAGCATGTCCAACACAAAAGTGCGCCCCGAAGGCTTTCAGGCAAACTGGGAAATCGCACCCATGGGCGATCAGCCCGCTGCCATCGAAAAACTGCTCACGGGCTTGCAAAACGGTCTGAGTGAACAAACCCTCCTGGGGGTGACGGGATCAGGCAAGACCTTCACCATGGCCAACCTCATTGCCAAAAGCAACAGACCTGCACTGATCTTCGCTCACAACAAAACCCTCGCAGCCCAGCTCTTTGCCGAGTTCTGTGATCTCTTCCCCGACAATGCCGTGGAATACTTCATCAGCTACTACGACTACTACCAACCCGAAGCTTACGTGCCCTCCACAGACACCTTTATTGACAAGGTTTCAGCCATTAACGAAGACATCGACAAAATGCGCCACCGTGCCACACGCTCGCTCCTCGAGCGACGAGATGTCATCGTCATTGCCAGCGTGAGCTGCATCTACGGTTTGGGAAGCCCAAAGAAGTATCTTGAAGGGCTGGTGGCTGTTGAAGAAGGCCAGCGTCTCGGTCGCGATGAATTCATTCGCCAGCTGCTGCAGATCCAGTACACTCGCAATGACGTGTCCCTTGAACGTGGGCGGTTCCGCGTGCGTGGCACCACAGTCGATTTGGTTCCGGCCTATGAAAAAGATCAGGCTGTGCGGGTGGAATTTTTGGGCAACAAGGTCGACCGCTTGTGCTTGATTGACGCCGTGAGCGGTGAGGTCATCGAGATTCTCCGCAAAACACTCATTTACCCTGGCTCACACTACGTGACCAGCCGTGAAGAAATCGATCAGCTGGTGGGCGAGATCAGCCGTGACCTCAAAACCCAGCTCGATCATTTCCGCGCAGAAGGAAAGCTCATTGAAGCCCAACGCCTTGAAATGCGCACCTTGAATGACTTGGACATGATCCGGGAGCTGGGCTACTGCCAAGGGATTGAAAACTACTCCCGCTATTTGGATGGCAGAAGTGCTGGAGACCCACCCGCCACTCTGCTCGACTACTTTCCCGAAGACTATTTGCTGCTCATCGATGAAAGTCACGTGACAGTGCCGCAGATTGGCGGAATGTACCGCGGCGATCGCATGCGCAAACAAACCCTCGTTGACTTTGGCTTCCGACTCCCCAGCGCGCTCGACAACCGGCCACTCAACTTTGACGAGTTTCGGGAGCGAATGGGCCAGACGATTTACGTGAGCGCCACACCAGGAGATTTTGAACTCAAGAATTCCGGTGGAGAGGTGGCAGAACAGGTGATCCGCCCCACAGGGCTCGTGGATCCACATCTTGAAGTGCGGCCTGCAAAGGGGCAAATGGATGATCTCTTTGCAGAGATTTCCTCCACTGTTGAAAGCGGGTTTCGGGTGCTGGTGACCACTCTCACCAAGCGCATGGCGGAAGACGTCACCCACCACTACAAAGAGCGGGGGCTCAAGGTCCAACACCTCCACTCAGAAATAGACTCCCTGGAACGAACGGAAATTCTCAGAGACCTGCGAAGAGGCACTTTTGATGTGCTCGTGGGAATCAACTTGTTGCGAGAAGGGCTCGACCTGCCTGAAGTGGCTCTCGTGGGCATTCTCGACGCCGATAAGGAAGGCTTTCTGCGCTCTCAAACCAGTCTCATCCAAACCGTCGGTCGCGCAGCACGCAACTCCAAAGGTCGGGTGATTCTGTATGGAGACACCATCACCGACAGCATGAAGGGTTGTCTTGAGGAAACAGAGAGAAGGCGCCAAAAGCAGATGGCGTTCAACAAAGAAATGGGCATTGTTCCCCAAACCATCAACAAGAAGATCCCCGAGAAGATCCGCAAGATATACAATCTCGACTATGGTGACACCATGCAACAGGAGCTGGAAGAAAAAATCGGTGATGATGAAACGCGTGCCCTGCTTGCTAGCCCAGCAAAGATCGAAAAGCGGATCAAAAAGCTACAAAAGGAAATGCAAAGTCTTGCTCTGAAACTGGAGTTTGAGAAAGCAGCCGCTTTGCGCGACGAAGCAAACCGGTTGAAAGATCTCCTCCTGAGTTTTGATGTGGAGTCTTCTCAGAAGAGCACCCGCAGAAAATCACCGACGAAAAAGAAACCATCACCAACAAAAGCGACTTGAGTTCATGTCCCGTCTTCGCAACCTCCGGTTTGTTGTTTCCTTCAGCGGCAAAGGCCTCTTGGGTTTTCAAAAGCAACCCCACGGCCAAACCGTGGAAGGTTTGCTGTTGCAGGCCTGGAAGACCTTAACGAGAGAACAAGCACAGATCATTGCCTGCAGCCGACTAGATGCCGCCGTCGATGCAGATCATTTCGTTTTCAACTTACACACAGAAACCTCACAGAGCTGTGACGATCTCGTTCGTGGGTTGAATGGCATCTTGGGAAGCGTTATGAAGCGAAGCATTTGCATTTACAGTGTCGAAGAGTGCGATCCTTCTTTTCACTCCCGTTTCGACACAATCGGCAAGCACTACCGCTACCTCATTTGGTACGGCAGAAGCCGCCACCACCGCTACCTTAATGTGGCTTGGCATGTGCGCACAAAGAACCTCAATAGCGATCTTCACCTCATCGCCCAAGAGTTTGTGGGCACCCGTAATTTCGCGGCCTACCGCAGCCAAGACTGCGCCGCGAAGAACACCACAAAAACGCTCCATGCTTTTCACTACTGGACGTCTGAGCTGTTTCCAGAACTTGGAGTCTTCGATGTTTGGGGCGATGGCTTTTTGAAAAACATGATCCGCAATATTGTGGGCACCGTGGTGGATGTGGGCTCTGGTAAGCTCGGAAGAGAAGATATCAAGAGTTCTTTTCAACATCTCGATCGCACCCAAACCGGCCAGTGTGCCCCCGGCCATGGCCTCTGCCTCAAACAGGTTTTTTACTCGCAGAAAGAGTACCTACAAAGCTGTCAGCACGGAGCACGGAACAGGCACCCCTGAGCAGACTGTTGACTCAAGCAGTTGCGGATTTTCGGCTCCGAACTAAAATAGAGGAAACAAAACTCGTCACGCCGCCGTCTAAAAAGGATTTGCTCATGAGAAAAGCCGTAGTTGTGTTAACTGGAGTCATCCTTGTGTTTCTTGTGATCGTCTTGCTTCAACCCAACACGTTCTCTGTGGAGCGCAGCACAACCATCAACGCCCCAGCTGAAACACCCTTCACCTACATCAACGACTTCCACAATTGGAAGCTTTGGTCTCCGTGGGAAGAGAAAGATCCAGAGGTCAACATCACACACTCAGGCGCTGAGCGAGGGGTTGGAGCCGTTTATGAGTGGTCGGGCAATGAGGAGGTCGGTTCAGGTAAGCAAACCATCACAGAAAGTGTGGCCCCGCACCTGATCAAAATCGACATCTTTTTCAAAGTGCCTTTTGAAGCGCAGAACGAAGTGACCTTTGGGCTCACGGAAGACCCCGACGCTGGAGTCAGCACGGTCACCTGGAAAATAGAAGGGGAGAAGAACTTTCTTGCCAAGGCTTTTGGCCTTTTCTTCGACATGGATGCGGCCGTGGGCCCTGATTTTGAGAAGGGCTTGGCCAACCTCAAACGTGTCGCCGAGAGTGGGCCTCCGCAGCCTTCATTCTGAGGCTCAAGAACTGGTCCCCGCAATTGGTCGCATCACCCAACCAGAAGAGCTCTTTTTTTGAGCAATCTTGAGTTGTGAAACCAGGCATACATGTGGAGCAGGTGCTTCAGGTTGACCGCTTTCTTCGTTGTGCACCAGGTCCGGCGGCTCATTCTTTTCAGGTTGTCTCGGATCATGGCACAGGTGTGGTTCAGGCTAAACAAAGGGTCAAAGGCCCTTGCCTTGAGTTCTCCCTGGCCCACAACACAGCCCCGGTCTCCCTTGGTGGAAAGGTGTGTGGCCCCGGGGAAGTGTTGGGCCAAGGGCTTGGGGTAGTGTCGGCTTTTGTCGGAACGAAAGGTGACACTCTCGGAACAGCACTCCGAAAGTGTGGTGAAAAGCTTCTTCAGAACCTTCCGGCGTTCGCAGC
>JANQPW010000216.1 GCA_028285285.1 Silvanigrellales bacterium | reverse complement strand
TGATCCCGTTGAACGAACACAGCGGGGCAGCCTTTCGTCGTCCTGCCTTGGAGTCTGTGAGCAGATTTCAAAAACGGCTGAAAAACCGTGGACTGGTGGCAACTGTGAGACTTTCCAAAGGGCGTGATATTGAGGCTGCTTGCGGTCAACTCGTTCACATGAGCCAATAGCAATTGAGACTGATTTTAGGTTTTGACGTGGTGGAGCAGAGCGAATTCCTCACGCCCTGGTAGTTTGCCCAACACCAAACAATCGGCATTGCCAATGTGGGCCTCCGGTGGAAGTGATACCCCCCAAGCCGCCAGCAGCATACGCATTGCTCCTCCATGACTCACCCAAAGGGCAGTGGGGCTTCCCACCCACAAGCTGCGATCGTGCCACAGGCGGGAGGGAGAAGCTTGGCTGAATGAGTGGCTCTCTGAGGTTTCTTGATTGGTTGTGGTTGTTTGAGCATGGGAAAGGAAACGCTCCTCGGTTTGTTGCCACACGTTGAGCATGCGATTTTGTACCTGCCGCTGGCTTTCGCCGCCTGGTCCTGGGTAGGGGGTTTCGAGGGGATCTTCTCGAAAAGCCTTGCTGAAGCTGCGCCACTCGCGGGAGTGTTTTGTTTCGTATTGCTCATGAGTGAGGCCTTGGAGATCTCCCATGTGGAATTCGCGGAGCTCTTCGGTGAGCCGAGGTGTTTTTTCTGCTTGTGGCGGTTCTATACTGTGTTCCTGGAGGTGTCTTTTGATGATTTCGGCAGTGTGCTGAGCCCTTTGCAAGTCAGACGAAACAAAATCAATCCAACCCAAGCTTCTTTGATGTCGCCCCTGGGAAAAGTAAGTTGCCAGTGTTTGGGCAACTCGAGCTGCTTGTGCTTCCCCGCGACTGTTGAGAGGAATGTCAAGGTGCCCCTGATAGCGCCTTGCTGCGTTGTGCGATGTTTCTCCATGGCGAACCAAAAGCAGCACAAAAGGTGTGTTTGTGTGGTTTTCTCTTTGTTTCAATCTGTTTTTCCCTTGTAGCCATGAGCGCGCGGTTTTCCCATGTTGTCAAGGGTCACAAACACAAGGTCACATTGCACAATGAGACGCTCTGTTTCTTCAGCGGCAATTGCTTTTGCCATCACAACAGCCTCAATTGTCACAGAAGAACGACCCACATGAGACACTCGAAAAAGAAACTCTAGGACATCACCCACCACCGCCGGGTTGTTGAAGATGACCTCAGAGATCTTTTTGGTCACAAGCGACCGTGTGGCAATTTCGGTCATGCAGTAGAGGGCCGCAGCTTCATCGACCCACTCCATGAGACGACCTCCGAACAGGCGGCCAGCCGCATTGAGATCTTCGTTCATGATCAGCTTGCGGTGTGTGGGGCGGTACATCTTTCCGTTGACGTTCTGAAACACGGAGTCCTTGGAAAAGTTTTTGTCGGGAGGGTTTTCAGACAAAGCAGCGTTCCTTTTTGCAAAAGGGTTCATATACACGATTGACTCTCATGGGAAGACACACTAGTTTCCAGCAAGCCAGCCCAGGGGAAGTCCGGTTCATTCCGGCACTGTGCCGCAACGGTAAAGGGTGAAAGCCACGAGTCCGATCGCCAGCTGGTTTGTTGAAGTGGTCTCACAGGTGCAAGGTCGAGGCGTCGCTAGGCGCAGTGTGCGGAAAAAAAAGGGCACATAAGCCCAGCGAGAACGAAGAGATTGCATTTGCGAGCCCATTTCAGAAACTGTCGAGCAACAGGATAAGCTATGATCTCATTTTCTTTGTTCCGGGGGAAGCCCCCTCTTCTGAGTGCTCTTTGTGCTTTTGACACCCGAGCCTATGATCTTAGAAAGCTTTGGTTTTTTGGTCTCATGAAGAGTTTGATAGCCCTCGTTTTCGCCAGTTTTTTGGGAGCGCTGCTGAGCTGTGCCGAGGTGGACCCGCAGCCCTCTCGAACTGTGCAGGGGCCTCCCGATCTCCCTTTGCCAGAGTCTCCACGGGAAGTTGAACGGGGAGAGGAGTCGCCAGCTGTGCCCAGCGCTTCTGGGTTGCTCTTCACGTCTGTGGATGTGGATTTTCGTTCGTCTACGCTCTCCTACTATGATTTTGCAAGTGGCCAAATCAAAGAGATCTTTTCAGGAGGGTCTGGAGACCCCGTTGTGATGCGTGCCGATTCAGCCACTTTTGTGCTGGCTCAGAGAGCTGGATTTTCTAGAAATCTCCGCACAATAACACTGTCTCGAGAAAGTGATGGCTCCCTCTCTTTTTCACTCTCGAGTGAAAGGGCTTTACCTGATGGGTTTCGCCCTGGAGACCCCCATGCTCTTTCGGTTCTTCCTTCGGGGTTGCTGCTCCTGGCTGGCTATGTGAGCTCTCAAGTTTTCTCTTTCAACAACGAGAGTGGTGTCGTTCAGGCCAATGCCCTGGGAGAGGTGAGTGACCTAGACACGGGCTCTTCGCGGTTCCGGCCTGAAGCCTTGGGAGGGGCCCTTTTTGAGGGTCGTCAGATCGCATGGGTGCTCCACCAAGGGCTCTCTCCACGCAATGGTGGACTCATTCTCGATGAGCGACAGTCTCTTTTTGTTTCGGAAGATGGCTCCTTTGTTGATGCCGACTCTGAGACTCAGAAGATTCAGGGTGTGCCTTTGGGAGCTGCTGTGCCCAACGCCGCTTTTGCCCATAGCTCTTCACCTGAGCTACTTTGGGTAGAGCAATCTTGTAGTCGTCTCGTGGGAACGGTGTCGGGAAACCCTTGTGACAATCAAATTGCCTTGGTCGATCTGCGGTTGCAGCAAGTTGTGGATCGGTGGCAAACAAATGAGCCTCAAACATATATGAATGGTCCTGTGTTGAAAGCTGCTTCAGATTCTATTTTTTACCGCTTGGTCGACTGGGAAGATCCGGCAGGCCGGCACCTCGGTTTGCGAAGGTACACCTTCGCCGAGAAAACGATTGAAACTGTTTATGAGTTTGAGCCCGACAGCGGGGGCTATTATGCCTTGGCTGAAAACCCCGGAACGGGCACGGTTTTCATTGGAGAACGGCGTCGTCAAAGCTTGGGGGGCTGGGTTTTGCTTCGTTCTGATGGCAGCGTTGAAAAGAGTCCAGACCTTCCTCTTATTCCCTACAATGCAGTGCTGGTTGAAGAGCCGTGACAAGAACGCAGAGAATGCATCTATGATGCGGCTTCTCCAGAGGTTGGTCCTTTGCTGTGCCCTTTTCCTTCATCTGGGGCAAGAAACTTCCGTGGCGGAGCCCATCATCATCAAAGGTCGGAAGCCATCGAGTGTTCAACCTCAGCGCCGCCCGGGGAACTCCAAGACACACCGGCCACAGAGCCTTCGGGAATCTGAGGCAGCCAACAACTTGAGCAACGCTGAAGGTCGGCTGCGCGTGCAAACAGCCAAGCCGAGCCTCACGGGCTTTTCGTTGCCGCGGGTGCGCGGACAAGAAGTCAAGCTCACGGAGGTCTACTTTGACGACATTCTCTTGCAAGATCCCTACAGTGGTCTTCCGTTGGTTGAGGAGCTAGATGCTCGTGCTTTTGGAGAGGTGGAAACACATACGGGTTTGGCGCCCTATGATCTGCCCAGTTTGAACCCCATTGCAAGCCTGCAATTTCGCAGCCGACCCGTTGTGAGCCCTGTGGGCCGATTGGGGCTGAAAGCCGACAGCCGGGGTGGTTTTGGTCAGTGGTTGCAAGGGGAGTGGCCGCTGGAGTCTGGGGAGTGGTTTCACAGCTTTCGCGGCTATGCGGCTCACCACTCAGCCCCCGGAAATGAGCTGGTCTTTGACAACAATCGCACTCCGGAAAACTTGGCCGACGACTCGTTGGTGCGTCTTAGGGGGAACGATCGTTCCCACATTCAGGCTGTCACGTTTTGGAACGTGGAGCCTCCGCAGGGTGGGCGCTTCACACATTGGTTGAGGGTTATTCAGGTCAAGGGCGGAGTGGCTCTCCCATTTCTGGAGTCGGCTGCCCGAGAAGAAATCCAGAGCTTTTTCACAGGGCTTTCTTGGAAGAAGCGCGGCTGGGCGGGAATCGACTTCACTCCTAAGATTTCTTACAAGAGAGATGCACAGTCACTCGACGACAGCGGAGCAGACTTTCTTCCTTTTGCTGAGCGTCAAGGTCTGCAAACACAGAGCGGCCGACTCAGCTTGTCTCTCGAACGGAAGTTCGGCCCTGTGAAGACCTTTGCACAAACAAGCGTGGAACGGGTGGCGATTGAAAAGAGCATTGATGATCGGTCTGAAAAGGTGGATCGGCTTCACGGTCAATTGTACTTTGGCTTGTCGCGAACCCCAGCGATGGGGCATTCCGGTTGGATGGCTGAAGGCAAGGGCCAGCTGGGACTCCTTTCCGATCGACGGGAAAGCGCTGGGGATGAGAGGAGCACCTCCAGCCGGAATTTGGCGCAGCTGGGAACAACATTGGGCTGGCAGGCGCCACAGGTGTTTTTTTGGGGGCAAGCAAGTGTGTTTCGTCGGCCTCCGGCTCTTGTGGAAGAGTTTGGCAACGGCTCGACTCTTGAAGGAAATGCAGATTTGAAGACGGAACAGACTTTTCACACAGAATTGGGGGTGGGTTGGGAGGCCTTGCAGCTCACACGTCTGACCTTCACTGTGTTTCGCGACCAGGTAGCGAACAAAGTCCGATTCGTTTCCACATCTTTGAATGGGGCAAAAGCGCTCAATCTGGGAAAGGTGAACTACTTGGGTGCGGAGTCAACCCTCCAACACAAAGGTTCTCTGATCCAGGGCTTGGTGGGGGTGTCTTATCTGCAACCGACTTTGGTCGATGAAGGGCGTCGGGATGTTCCGTGGACACCAAGATGGTTGGGAAGAGCCAGCCTCTCGTTGCAGCTGAAGAGTTTCTGGTTGAGTTGGTCGGGACGCTATAAAGGCCGGTCTTTCCGAGATCGAGGTGCGCGTGTCCTGCTCCCGCCGATTTTGACCCATTCTGCCTCAGTTGGCAGTGTTCTGAACTTTGACAGCGCCTTTGCAAAGAAGGTTGAGCTGTTGCTGAGAGTCGACAACCTTTCCGACCAGAAACACATGGATGCTGAGGTTGTGGGAGAGGGGGGCGTGCAGCGAACAGCCTATTCTGAGGTGGATGGTTATCCGCTGCCGGGCCGCTCTTTGGCGTTGTCGGTGCAGGTTGAAATTTGAGATTAGCCGCTTTCTGAAGAGGAGAGAAAGGATGAATTGTTTCGCGTTATGTGTCGCTTCTGTTTGGCTGCTTGCAGCCTGTTCGCCATCTGCATGGGCATCAGGCTGTGCTTTGGGCCCCGGCTATGCAAACACGGTGATTCACCCAGCTGTGTCGAGCGGGCCTTTTGGTGATCCGGCAATGGCGGCGAATGGTGTGTACGGAGCCGGAGAGGGTTTTCAGTCACTTGACGTTTTTAGCCTCGATCGCAGCCCCGACGGCAGTTTGGTTTTGAGCTGGGATGGTGCTGTCGTTTGTAACGGTGAAGGCCCTGATCTTGCGGTCTTCGAAAATGTGTTTTTCTCTGAGCTTGCCGAAAGTTTTTTTATGGAGCCAGTTGTCGTGAGTGTTTCATTTGATGGTGAAAACTACGAAAGCTTTCCTCATGACTATTTGGGTGCAGATGAGAGAGAACCGGATGCGGGTGTGGGTTCTGCTGAACAGAGTGACTGGGTTGGCTTTGCGGGTGTGCATGCTGTTTTCTACAACGAAACATCCTTCAATTTCACCACACATGGGGTGAATCCAGTGAACTCTGCTCAGGCTGGGGGAGACGCCTTCGATTTGGAATCGTTACCCGAAACGCCCTTAGGTGAAGAGCTGAAACGGCGAGGGGTGCGCTTTGTGAAAATTGAGGCGGCGCAAACAAAGGTGAATCCTGATAGCTGCGACGAAGCTGGAAATTGCAAGAACTTCCCCTTCACGCCCAACAATCTCAATGGTGGGTTTGCCGATATTGATGGGGTCTATGCACGGTGGCTGCGTGCGGTTGATTGAGTCAAGGTCACAAGAACTTTTTTGGACTCGAGCACTCGCTGCTTCAGCCGCGCTTCATGTCCTAGTCGGGTTTGTGTTTGTGCTTGTGAATGGAAAGCTGCAGAGGGGCTCTTCAGACCGTACCGCATTCTCTGCGGGCGTCTCACTTTCTCGCCAGTTGCTCGGATCCGGTACAGTGCCGCAATCCAAAACGCTGCGGGTGCGTTTCTTTGAGGCTGCAGCACCTGCGATTCCTCCTCGGGACACTTCTCGGTCTGCGTCAACTCCTCTTTTGTCTCCAGCTGTGGCGAGAAAATCTGCACCAGTGGTTTCGCGGGCGAAGCCACACCAGGCGCTCAAGGCTCCAGAAACCAGGCCCAGCACGCGTGTGCCTCAACCTCGATCGGAAGTGGAGGTCTCGCCTCGGGAGACAGTCGTCTCTGAGTCACACCAGGTGGGCGATCCTGGCTCCACAGGAGGGTCGAACTCTTTTCCCGTGAAAGGAGAAGGAAAGAGAGGGGGAGGCCTTTCTGCGGGTCCCTCACTTGTGGCAGAGAGTTTTG
>JANQPW010000214.1 GCA_028285285.1 Silvanigrellales bacterium | reverse complement strand
GGATCCCTCACCGGGCTTCCCCGCACATCAACGTTCTTGAGAAGCAGGGAGTTTCGAAGAGGCGCCAGGCTTGTGACGTCGTTCTCGGCGGCCCACAACGACTCGAGCAGCGTGGCTGTTTCCAGGCCCGTGAGGGTGGTGAGCCCCAAGCCTTCAATGTCCAATTCCTCAAGCGCCTGCAACGGCCTCAAAGCTTCCAAACTGCGCACCGCTGTGCCGCCGAGAAGCAAAACAGAAAGGTCCTCCATGCCGGAAAGCGGGCGCAACTGACTCACTTGAGTGTCGATGAGATTCAAAGTGAGAAGCGCCCTCATATTCCGCAGCGGCCGGAGCTGCGAAAGCGGGTTGCGGCTGAGATCAAACCACACCAGGTTGGTGAGCTCGCGCAACGGGCTCAGATCTTCAATGAGATTGTCGGAGAGATCGAGGCGCCGAAGGTGCACCAAACTGCGCAGAGGGCGCAGGTCGGTGAGATCAAACTGAGAGAGGTCGAGATCGTCGATGGCCTGCAGCTCACGGTCGAGATCTTCGCAGGTCACCACCACGGGGCCACTCGTGAGTTGCCCCGGCTGGATCCGGCTCACACGAGCTTCGATGGCCAAAATGGTCTTTTGGAGCTCCGGGTTTCCACCGTCACGGGCGCGCCTGCACCACCTCACAAAGTCGGAGGATCCCCCGCCTGAATGTGGCGCAAAGCTCTCTGACTCCGCCATTCCCCAACCAGCAAGTGCCAAATTCACATTAAACGGGGAGTCGGCGAAGAAAAAAAGCGTGAGGGCAAGAGCTCCAAAGGCCTTTCGAAAAGGCGCCAAAAACTGCAACTGAACCATCTCATAGCCCCCTTTTGCATCGGAACAAGGGATCATCCCCACGGACACCGGCCACAAAAGAAGGCACTGCTCACGAGTCTGACTTCACCACCAGACAACTTTCATAGCGCGAAGAATCCGAGTCTTTCTTCAATTGTGCCAGACGGCGACGCAACACACCAGAATGGGCTTCTATCAGCACATTCTGGCGCCGGATCTCTCGGCAGACTCTCCGGATCTTCATGCACTCATTGGCATGGCGCAGCTCGTTCAAAGACGAACCCACTTTTCTTTTTTCGATGCCCATGACAAACCTCCCCCTCGTTTGAACTTACAAGGAAGGCTTCCGGCAGTCTCTATACTTTTTCAGAAGAATTGATGATTTACCAAAAAAATCACAACGCCGATCAATCTGCGGCGGCTTGCTCCACCAAACTGCGCACATAGGAGATGATGTGCCAACGCTCGTCGGCGGTGAGAGTCTCCGCGTAGGAAGGCATGCCATTTTCTGCTGGAGCAACCAGGCGGATCTGAAACACGCCATCACTCCACTCCGGGCTCTGCTCCACCAGGTTCACGGGAGGCACAGGCATCTGGCTCGCTTCAGCGCCATCTCCCCGCCCCCCAAGACCATGGCAACTCTGGCAGTGCTCTTGATACAAAGCGTGCCCCACCTGTAAGGTTTCGGCGTTTTGTGGCAAAGGGTTCGACTGAAACGCGTAGATCATGTGGACACAGCCCGTTGCCCCAAGAAGGAGCGTGGCACCCCCCACCAAAGCTCCGCTGAGCAGAGCAGCACTTCCCAAGTTTTCCTTCATTTCCCAGACCTTTCCACTATGGCATCGAGAGTGGTCGACGCAACCGCCTTCATGCGTTCGTCGACGTGTTGTTCAGAAAGCCACATCAGCTCCCGCACCACTTCGGGGCTCATCACCTCACGCAGGGGCGTCATGAGGCGAAACTGCACCCAACTGGGCTCCCTGCGGAAGCTCTCCACCCAAGACCGATCGTGACGTTGCACCAAATCAGCAATGAGTTTCACCACAGTTGTTTTTTCTTGAACACCCAGAGTGGCATAAAAGACATGGAGAGCCGCCCATTCTTGCTTCTGAGGGGCTCGCCCCCGATCCATCAGATCACTCACGTAGGAGTGAACAAAGAGGGGGTTGCGGTGGCGCACCGACTTTTTCACAAACACGTTGTTGCGCACGCGACCATACACCGACTCTT
>JANQPW010000200.1 GCA_028285285.1 Silvanigrellales bacterium | reverse complement strand
AAGGTGAATGGAACGGCCACGACCGCTTTCACACTCGATTCAATTCTCAACACCGTTTCTTTGGAGACCCCGGCACCTGAAGGTGCTGTCCTCTCCATCGGCTACCAGAAGAGCCTTGCGCCTCAATTGAGTTATCCCATTATGAATTCGGAAGCTCCCATCACAGAAGTGCGTGCTCAATTTGCAGATGAGGAGGCCGTGCCTCTTTCTCTGACAGGAAACACGATCACTCTCACCAACGCCGCACAGCACATGCGTGGAAAAACACTCTGGGTGCAGCACCGTGTGGCTGATGCCGTTGTGTCCACACACGAACTTCCTGAAGTGCCACTTGCGAACACCTTGGTTGCTTCCTCTTCGCAACCCGGTTGCCGGGTGGGCCAGGAGGTTGTGCTCGATGGTCAAAAGATCCACATCAACTGTCGCTTCGAAGGCCCTCTCACCGTGAGCTATGCCTACAGCGCAGGAAGCACTCCTAAAAGAGAGTTTGTCATCTTTGAGTCGGAAGAACAAATGAACAACCTTGGCCAAAACCTGAGCATCAAAGTCTCCTTGGATGACAGGGTTGTTTCTCCAGAAAGCTACCAATGGGTGGGAGGAACCCTCCACCTTGCGGGAAACCTCGATCTGAGTAGCGCTGCGGTTCTTAAAGTGACCGCCAGCGCGACCGCCCAGTGACAGCAAGAGCTGGGTTTTGATTGCGCAACATGGCCTCTGCCAAATCTCCAAGAAAGTAGGGGGCAGAACGGCGACTGGGGTTTTCCGCAGCGTGAGTGTAACCAATATTGTGTGCAATCTCATGCAGCATCACCCCAGCCACGTGGGCTAAATCGGGTGCTCCAGAGGAATCTCGCGCTACCGTTGCAGCATTGTAACGAATAGTGTGGCCATTCAAAGTGGCCTTGGCAAGGGCTGTGTCGTTGGGCGCTGAATAGCTTGTGATCACCGCAATGTAGTTTGTGCTCCTCAACTTTTTCATCACCCCACCGTTGTCATCAAATGCCTTGTTGACCTTATTCGCAAAGGCCTCACTGTTCACAAGTTCACGCAACTCCCCCAAGGCCGTGAAGGTGCTCTGTTTGAGCCGAGAATCTTCGATGGCTGAATTGGCAGACATGCACACGAGGAACCCTTCTGCAGAGGAGTCACACACTGTTTTCTTCTCGTTTTTCCCACCGGTGAGAATATCGTTGATGAAGCTGATTTCATTGGCGGCAGCGCCGCCACATGCAGAGGTTCCCCAAGCCAGCAGAGCCCCCGCGATCAGAGCCAAACCAGACACGATCTGTGGGGCCTTCAGCCACCGAGCGAAACTTTCTTTCATGCCACACCTCCTCAGAACGGGATCTCCACTTGAACCGCTCTTTTACAGCTGGCGCAATAAATGTTCCAATTCTGTCAGAATCTGACCAAAGCTGAAAGAGAAGAGGTTTAGAATTGATAAAAAACCTTTGTTTCTCGAAGGTTCCTGATTGGAAAGGGAAATGGGGTGCCTCCGGAGGGGCTGCGTTTGGTGACACACCCGGAACCAAAACACCAAAAGTGTCTAACGGTACACACCAACGGTTGAAAACACTTCACCTCCTAAGCCCCGCTTAAACTGGGTGAGACCACCTGCCGTGCTCGGTTCCACACCCCCCAGATCAAGCGCGGTGTGTCCCAACTCTTTCAAAAGCTCGATAGCCCGCCACAACAGCACGTTGTGCGCATTGGATGCCCTGCCCTCCGGTGTTGTCCAACCCACACGATAGGTCGCGCTCTTGCCATGAAGCAAAACCAAGATAGCCGCCACGGAAGCCCCGTTCTGTGTGGCCCATAGAATAAAGACCTCGTTGTAGGCCAAAGCGGTTGAGATCTCTTCACGCAAAAAAGCTTTGCTGCGGCCTGAATACCCCTTTTCCTGCTTGTCCTGCTCGTAGCGGTGCAGAAACAGCTTGGCCGTTACTCCTGTGCGATCCATGCTCACAGAAAGATTCTGGCGCTCTCCTTTCGAGAGAGCATTGCGCCAGCGCTTGTCGAGCTTCTCACGAAGGTCTGCTAGCGAAGGGCGCAGATCAAGCCAAATGGTTTCATAGCTCCGGTGTGCTGGTTTGAAGCCCGTTTTGCGCAAGGTTTCCTGAACAACGGGCCCCAACGCACATTCTGGAATCCAGCGCCGACGCTTCAGAAAGCCACGTGGAAAGGTGAGGTCAAACAAAGTCGCAAACTCTGAGAACCAGCTCGGGGGAGGGTTTTCATGGAACCACAACGGTCCACGAAAAAGACTGTTGAGCCGCAGAGGGCCCCATCTAAATTCTTGAACAGCCATTAAACCCACCTGTTCGCCCTCGCGCCGAATCACAGCAAGATGGGTCACCTTCTTGTCGCACTCTCTCACTGCCCGAGCAAAAGGGAGAGACTGCAGGTAATTGGCCCTTGGCACTTCTTCCAAGAGCTGTTTCCATTCTTTGTATTTGCGATGGGTCCAATCAAATTCCATGAGCTCAGTTTGAGTGAGGCTCACAACAATGTAAAATGTTAAGTGTCAGTAATCCTATGGTCTTTGCCAAAAAAACAGTCGTGCCTGAAGTTCCCGTCACGTTCGGGCAATTCGTGCAGACCACCTTCCAGAACCTGTCACAGTCCAGCAGCTTACCGATTTCCCTCACTTGAGCGCCCCAAAAACCCGATCCATTGAGTGCAGCAAAACAATGAATCTGAAGCGACACAGAACCAGTGGAAACTGAATGGAGACTCCCAGAATGACGCCTCGTAACCTCACTCGAAACTTTCCGAAGTCACGCCGCAAGACTCTCACTTCGAGCCCTCTTGCAAGGAGCCTTCAGCTGGGCGCAAAGGCAGTGGCCCTGTCGTCGGCACTTTTGAGTGTGGGAGCCTGTGGCCTTGTTGAAGGAAATTCCAACAAAGGCAAAAAGGACAAGAAATCTGCTGAAAAACAACAAAGCGCAGTGGGCGGAAGTCACGTGCTGCTCGAAGCAGAGTCGGGAACGCCAACTCATTTTTCTCTTGCGCAGTTGAATCTCGCCGACGTTCCGGCATCGGAAATTGAGAAGGTTGAAATTGAAAAACAACCGGAAAACGGTGAGTTTGTGATCGCTGCCGATGTTCCCGGAGGTTTCACCTTTGAGCCACTCGGCTCCTTCACCGGCCTCGATGAAGCTGTGGCCACCTTCAAAACGAAAAGTGGAGAAAACATCACTCGCAAGATCAGCTTGCTTGTGCGCGTGACCCACATTGAAGATTCTTTTGAACGCGCCCGCGTGATCGATGCCAGCACTCGGGAAACATTCGCGTGGACCTCCCTGATAGAAGACAACAAAAAGTACACAGAAAACTCCTTAGGCGAACCGGGCCAGGAAGCAAGCGAAAGCCAACGCACAGCCTTGGAGTGCAATGCCAAAATCTGTGCTCGGATTCTTTCGGGAATGTCTCCAGAAGAAGCCGCAACCGCGCCGCAGCAAGCCTCTGTGGAGTCAGCGATCACGGTGAGCGAGTCGAACCTGGAAAGCGCCCCACAACTCGCGCTTGCCGAAGAAGGCGACGAAGATGACCAGACAGCGTCAACCCAAGACTCATCGCTGGCACTCGGCCCCGTTGCCGACGGCAACAAAGCGCTGTTCTTTTGGGGTCGGCCCGGTTCATCGGTCCACGTTATTTCACTCCTCTCTCGGCCCTTCGACATGAGCACCCACACCCATGCGCGCCTCAGTTTCAA
>JANQPW010000196.1 GCA_028285285.1 Silvanigrellales bacterium | reverse complement strand
GAAGTGGCAGCCGTGTGAGGTGATCTCGAGCCGCTACTTCGGGCACCACTCCACCAAAGGGAGCATGCAGGTCGGTCTGGGTGTGGACGGTGTGGGCCCGCACCCGAATGCGCTTTGGGCGTGGCACATGGGGAGTCTGTTCTCGCCAGACTGTGGTGTCGGGTTCTTCATGTTCGACTTCGACAACTGAAACGGAGGTTTCGTCACACGACGTTTCAATGCCAGCAATGAGCTGCAGGGGCATTTAACTTCCCAGGCGATCGAGGCGTTCCTTTGAAGCCACACATTCTTGCTTCTTCGGAAATCGCTCAACGCATTCGCGATAGTACGACTTGGCTGTTTCAAACTGCTTGAGGTACACAAATGAATCCCCAGCAAGAAGAAGAGCTCGGGCTCGGCGTTCGCTTTTTGGGAACTTTGTCAAAAAAGTCGAAAAATCAAGCGCAGCTCCTTTGTAGTTTTCTGTGGCAAAAGCAGCTTCTGCTTTGAACAGCTGGGCAATTTCTTGGTAATCGGCTCCAAGGTCGCTTGCGAGCACCGCCCCTGAAAGTGAAAGCACTTCATCGTAGTTCTTTTTCGAGAACTGGCTCCCCAAAGCCTTTGTGAGTTCGCGTGGAGACCGATATTTTGGCGGCTCCCTTCTTGACGCGGGAGTCGTTTTTACTGTTCCACCCTGGCCAATAGCTTTTTCCAAAGCACTGACGCGTTGCTCTAACGACGCGAGACTGGGGCTGCCCGATCCGTCTCCGAGGTCTGACTCTAGGGTTGTGCCCGTGCTTCCACCCAGCCCAGATTCTGCCAGCCTGCCAAACTTCACGCGAAGCTCGTCAACAGCACCTTGAGTGAGGCTCAGCTGTCGGCGAATGTCTTCAAGGCTAGAGCTGGCGTTTTGGTTGTATTCTGCCTTGCTGCCAATGGTCTTGAGCTTTTCATCACGCAGCGCAAGTTCCTTTTCGAAAGCATTGATCTTCGTTTCCAATTGGCTAATCGTGTTGCGCATTGACTCCTCACGGGCCGAGGTGATGCAGCCTCCCGCGAGGAGGCTCGTCGCTCCGAGGAGTGCCAGGCTGCGCCGACTGGAAACCAGCAGCGCCAAGGGAATTTTGAGTCTGAGTTTTGGCATTGAGGGTTTTCCTTTCGTAAATGGCCTTATCATACCACCCCTCTCGGGGAAAGCACGTCATGTGGCGTCTGGAGCCCCACATTTTACAAGTGAGCACTCCCTCTGCTTAAGGGTTTTCGGGCTCGGGGGCTGTTTGCCCGGGAACTTTTCCGAAAGGATCTTCCATCATTTGTGGTTTGTCGTAAAGGATTTTGATGTCCACGCGTCGGTTTAGGCTGCGGTTGCGTGGGGTGTCGTTTGGCGCAACAGGCCGTGTGGAAGCAAACCCCGCTGGGTAGAGCATGTTTTCGGGGTACCTGTGTTTGCGAATGAGATAGCGAACCACAGAAGAAGCTCGCAGTGTGGAAAGCTCCCAGTTTGTGAGTTCACGAAGTCGAAAAGGGCGACTGTCCGTGTGTCCTTCCACACGCATAACACGCCCCAGGCTTTTGACTGCTGCTGCAACTCCATCCAGGGTTGGATAGGCCTTTGGTGAGAGCTCGGCGCTTGAAGATTTGAAAAAATGGCGTGCCAGAAGTGTGACGCGGATGCCTTCTGCATCACGGTCCACAAAAACGACACGTCCATCTGATCGTGGTTCTCCCGAGGTGGGAAAGGTTTCTTGCCCATACAGTCGGGTCGCAATATCAGCTTCGACTTTTCTCATGTCGGCGGCAATGATGGCTGTCACGCTCTTTCGATCTTTTGATCGAGGAGACTCTCTGCGGGAGTTGCCCTTCACCTTGTCGAAGATGCCTTCCACTCGGGAGTTTCCGGAGGGGAAGCCTTCTTCATCTTGGGGAACATCGCTGTTTCCAAACGCCTTCTGAATGGACTGCTTCACTTTCTTGAGCTTCTCAACCTCCACATTGGCAATGGAATAAAGCACAACAAAAAGCGCAAAGAGCAGCGTGAGCATGTCAGCCCAGGCCACCAACCACCGCTCATGGTTTTCAAATTCGGGGCACTTCTTTTTTTTCGCCATAGAACGCCTTCAAGCCTGTCAGTGTTCTGCCATGCCGCGCAGTCGCTCAATGAGCACCTTGGGAGTGTGGCTGTGAGCAATGCCCAACACGCCCACTGTTGCAATTTCGCGATGCATCTTCTTGTGGTGGCACATGCGCTTGATCTTTTTTCCGGCCGGAAGGGCAAAGAGGTTGGCAATGGCCACCCCGTAGATCGTCGCAATAAAGGCCGTTGCAATACCAGGACCAATCTTTTCAGGGTTGTCGAGGTTCTGCATCACCACCATGAGGCCCAAAACGGCGCCAATAATTCCCACCGTTGGAGAAAAGGCTCCGACATCTTCCCAAAATTTTGCTGCCACCTCTTCTTCTTCATAAAGAATATCGATCTCAGCTTCGAGCACTTCCTGGATGACCGCTGGATCAGTGTTGTCGACGAGCATCTGCACGCCTTTTTTGAGGAAGGGGTTGTCGAGCTTTTCAACTTCTTTTTCGAGGGCAAGGAATCCATCTTTTCGGGCTGTTTGCGCCAGTCGTTCCACATCAGTGATGAGCTCTTCCACATTGCCGTCGGGGCCTTTGAGGTAAAGCCCAAGCGACTTGATGGAGTGGATCAGGTCTTTCATGGGGTAACCGACAACCACCGCAGCAATGGTGCCAATTCCCACAATCATCACAGCGGAAAAACCCCAGAGGCTCATGATGGGCACGCCTTTGGCAATCGCTGTGCCGAGGATGGCCACGGCACCGAGCACAGGGCCCAGAATGCTGGTGATTTCCATGCTGACTCCCTCTCTCCGACCTCACACGACTCAGAGAGAAGTCTAGTGGTTTCAGTCATAGAGGCTGCGGCAAGAATCGCAGCGCAGTGTCAGACAGGCCATGGGCAGGAAAGATGAATGAGTCAGAGAAATCTCACGAACGCACGAGGTTTTTGAGGATGAAGAAGACGTTCTCCTTGCGCTCTGCCAAGCGCCGGGCGAAGTAGGCCTGCCAGCTGGTTCCATAGGGAACGTACACGGTCATGTTGTGACCTTTCTTGGCAATGCGTTCCCACGACTTCTCGCGGAGCCCATAGAGCATTTGAAACTCATACCGATCTTTGCCCACTTTCAGGCCTTTGATGAACTTTTCTGCAGCCTCGATGATGGCATCGTCGTGGGTGGCAATGCAAACGCGATCGGCCTGCTCGAGGAGAGGTTCAAGCAATTCCAGGTAATTCCTGCGGATGTCTTTCATTTTTTGCAGGGCGTGTTGCCTGGGCTCTTTATAAGCTCCTTTGCAGAGCCTGAGCCTTCCATTGGCAGCAATCACCCGTTGCACATCAGAAACGGTTCGATGGAGATAGGCCTGCAAAACAATTTCTGGAGACTTATAAAGCTTCGCAGACTCTTCATAGAGGCTGATGGTTCGCTCCGTGTAGTCACTGCCTTCCATGTCAAACGCGACTCGGCCATGCACTGAGTCGGCCGCGGCGAGCACTGTGTTGAGTTTTTCGCGGCACAACTGCGGACTGAGATCGAGCCCCAACATCGTGAGCTTTATGGAAATGTAGGGTGGTAGGCCACAGTTGTGCATTTGTTCAAGCAGGTCAATGTAGGCGGCTGCACACACTTCAACTTCTGCAGCTTCTTTGATGTTTTCTCCCAGCAGATCAAGTGTGCTCGCAATTCCCCTTGAAGAGAGCTCTTGAGCGACCTCAACGGCTTGTGTGGCAGATATTCCCGCCACGAACCTCTTGGCGTAGAAGGGAACAGATGCATCGTTTTGTGGAATCTCAGTGTTGAGTTCATTAGACATGGACGGCCTCCCGATCGTTCAGAAGGGAAGACATAGCTGAATGAAGCGTTCTGAGAAAGCCCTAGTGAGAGGTCTTGTTGTTCTTTTTGTCGGAGTCTCCGCGAAGCTCGTCCATCAGTTTATTGATGCGATTGATGCTCGACTTCAAGCGCTCAATGCGCTGTGACAATTGGTTTTCAGAAAAGTCGGCCCCGCGAGTTCCACTTGGTTTCCCAGGAGTTGAAATCTGGAAGGTGTCTTGGAGGCCAAATCTACGATCGCCGGTGGTTTCACGTTTGATACGATAGGCATTCAAATCAACAACTGCATTTTCGCCGGGTTTCTCCTGAAACTGACTTTTTTCTTTTTGCTTTGTCATGTTCCCCACCCCTAC
>JANQPW010000189.1 GCA_028285285.1 Silvanigrellales bacterium | reverse complement strand
AAAATGACCTTCTCACCCTTCGCATAGGCGGGAACTATCTTTATCAGGCCGCTGCCACTCGAGACTTTAAGTATGGGTTCGAAGCGAGCACAGTCTTTGCCTTTACCCAAAGCGAAGAAAACTTGGACATTGGCACGGCCTCTGCGGCTCTGCTCGTGATGTATCAGTTCCCCTAGAACAAGTCCCCTCCTCTAGCATCACATCACGAAGCTCTCCATTTCAATAGAGACACACCTCAGCAGAGGATGCCGAAGAGGGCATCTTTTTTTTGGAACGCTAGTTGCTGAGGCTCTGAAGCGGGGTTGAGTCCCTATCACCTTGAAATATTGGATGGAAGACCATGAAAAATAAGGACAGTTACTTTCGACTCACAGCCCTCGGAACGGCTGTATTGGTCATCACACTCACCGCTGCATTTGGAACTTCCTGCACAGGAACCGTTTCCCAGGTGTTTGAAGAGTCGACATCGGCTCAAAATGCTGCCGCCTGTCAAAAGCTGACAAAAAAGGCTGAAGCCAACTCATTTGAATCTCAAGAGTTTCTTGACTCTTACGTGAAGCCCCTTCAGCAGTTTTCTAAAGAAGTTCAGATTGATGGCATCTTGCACACGCCAACACGGAAGTGCCTTCAAGGTCAGTTTGACTCTCTGCTGACCAGAGCGAAATCTTTTGACACAGATTTGGACTATGTTTCGAAGTCAAACCTTTCTCTGGCCATAGCCGCCTTGGGCAAAGCCTTAAGTCAGTACACGCCAAACGAAAACCTCTTCAAGTCCGTTCTTGAGTCAGAAGAGAGTCTGCAATTGTTTCTGCAAGGTCGAAATCTTGTTCGCCTCGCGGAGCTTAAAAAAGCCCTTCTCGCCGCCGAGACTCGAGAAGATGAAGAAAAGCTTTTGAAGCTCAGAGAACACATTGATGGAGGATCGTTTGCAAGGCACATAGCTCGCTTTGACGCCCCTTTTCTCCATCTCGAAGAAGACGCCGATCAGTTTCTGACGGAGGTTTCCGTGGCGGCGGTCCCTCTGATCGATTCCGAGGCAGCCGAGACTGAGCAACCAGAGACCCCAAAGATCCCGCAAGAGAAACGCGAGATCATCGCGCGTTTGATGTTGCACTCCATCTTCAAGTCGGCCTATTCCTACTCTCGTTTTGGAAAGGAAGAAGATATTGATCTCCTCACCTCTATTCGAGAGCAGATGAGGCGAGAGGTGTCGAGAGCTAGGCCGTTTTCGGAAAAACGGAAACAGGCCAAAGAGACCGTGGTGTCTGTCGAAAAGCAGCTCAACGAGGTTCGAGATACTGAATATGGGGTCGCTCAGCTCAAGCGGAAGCTGGTCTCTGTTCTCAACAAGCATGAGTTGGACGGTGCCTCCTTGGTTGCGCAAGAGTTTCGGGAGGCTCTCCGGAGTTTGGAGAAGGGCTACACCATAGCCAACATGACTGTGAAGGAAGGAGATTCCTGGGGGCAGTTTGGTGCGGGTGGCTTGGGTGAAGTGTTTTCTCGTTTGGTTCGTTCTCCAACAGCACACACTCATAGTGGGGTCGTGCTAAAGCTTGTTGATGAGGGACTTCCGCTTTATGTGAGCGCGGAAATCAGCTCCACACTCTCGCTCCGGCCGTTGAGCATTCGCTCGCGTTCTTTTGCCCGGCCAAAGTTTCAGCTTCCAGAAAATATTTCCACAAAGGCATTGGCCAATGCGGAAGAGTTCGAAGATATTCTTTTCGATGTGATGTACCGACCTGGGTTCCAAAATGGCGATGAAGATGCGTTTCTTTATTGTTCTGAATTTGCTCACTTTTTCTATCAAAAACTTCTGGATCCAGATGGAACAATTCGTTCGTCCCCGTTTGACGAAACCGACAACTCTCTGGTAGCGACAACAGATTTTGTGCGGCAGAATCTGCTGAAGTTGGGTTATGATCCTCAGGCGGACTTTTTCATTCCGAGCAACCTGATCTATTCCCCCAACATGACTTACGTCGGAACCATCATGGATTCCGGATGGGTCTTTGAACCCACCGAGCAGTCCACCAGATACAATCAAGTGAGCTTTGCTGTATTGGGTCAGTTCTTTGAAGATCTTCAAAGGGGGTTTGAGAGTGGAGTGGTGCGCAGCCCTGTGTTTTTCGAGGGACGTGGGATTGACTTGGTGCTCCGCTTTGGGGAATTCACTGCGCAACGATCTCCCGAATCTCAGGAAAAGCTTCCACAGGAGCTCGACATTCTCCTGAGAAATGTGGACTCAAAGAGCCCCTCTCGACATGCCACGCTGCTTTTCCTTGGCTCCCAAAACCGCATTCAGTCGGATCTTTTCAAGCTCGTTTCCGATGAAACCTATCAAGCCGAGGACGAAGAGAAAAAAGAGCTGAGCGAAATCATGGAAATTTACAACTCAAAGTTTAAGAAGCGTGTCGATTCCATGTTCAAGTTCAACTAGGCGTAGGTGAAGTCACCTGCCGTAGGCCACGATGCATCTTGAAAACACAAAAAACTGACTTTCTTGTTTGTAGTCAACCACCTCAACTTTGGAGAGACCACCATTTTTGGCCGCTGTCACCAAGCTTTCGGTGCCGAAGGGTCCAAAAATAAAGTACCACCTTGCACAAGACTCCCCCGATTTCATCGCCGAAACTTTTGAGAAGTCAATTTTGCTGAGGTCTGTGTTGTTGACAACGGGAGTGTGCATGGTGGCACAGGCGGAAAAAAGAACAGCAGAAATAGCAAGAATGGCCAGCTTCAAGGCAATCTCCTTTTAGAAGACACGATAACGAGCGTGGATTTGTTCCGGCTGAGTATACCCATGCGCCCACAAAACGCAATGAATTTGGCCATGTTATGATGATGAGGCTGAGCGTTGATGGAAGGAGGGCTCCCCTTGGCAGAAGCAAACAAGTCTTATTTGGGGTGGATGGGTGTTGTCACATCGATCGTTGCGGCCGTGCTCACCATCTCGTGTGCCAGCCGAGACTTTGGCGACAATGCAGAAGACGCGGCTGTGAAGGTTGAAGGAGCAGAGGCTCGAAAACTAGGCGATCGGCTGTTCAAAAAAGCTTTGAGGAGCACGGTGCTTATCACTTCAAGTGCTCAAAGTGGTTTTCTGTGCACGGGGGTGGTTGTTTCGCCGGTGCATGTCCTCACGTCTGCGCGGTGCATGTTTGTTTCGGAGCGCGCTGGCATGCCGGTGGGGCGTCAATTTCAGCCAAACGAGTTGGCCGTGTTGTTTGCCGCCGACTATGCCTCGGTGTTGCAAAAGGTCTCTTCAGAGGCAACTGCCGTGTTCGTGGATCGCGTGACCCTAGCGCCTCAGTACAGTGCCGACCAGGTGTTGCGATTGTTCTTTTCTGGAGATGAACGGGGGAGCTGGTGGTGGGCCGACTTCCTCAAGTCTCAGCGACCCAGCATGCATGATCTGGCCTTGCTCGAGCTCCGCAAGCCGGTGCCTGCACCTTTCGCACCCGCGGAACTCCCCAAATCGGAGTTGCGCAATTCTCGGGCTGCGACCTTCGTGATATCTGGCTATGTGCCTTGGGTGAATCCGAAAAGCCTGGCGCCAAAGGCGCGCCCCGG
>JANQPW010000181.1 GCA_028285285.1 Silvanigrellales bacterium | reverse complement strand
AACTCAACACATCTTCTACTGCGGTGCCGCCTCGTCAGCCCATCTACATCTTCTTCACGCTCTGGGGCCTCACATTTCTGGTTGTCGTTGCACTGATGTTTTCTTATGGCCTGGTCAGCGCACAAGACCACCTCATCGCGTATGCCGGCATTACTGGAATGGGACTTCTCTTTGTCATCTTCACAACCCATGACAACATCAATGGAGTTCGCATTGCTAGCATTTCGCAACATCTTGACTTACAAACCGGCGAAATCATAGCAGTTGTAACTTTAAAAAATGAAGCATCGACCCAGAAAAAAAATGTTTTTCTGAAATCTTGGACAAAAGAAACTGGACTCTCTCGTTCAGTTTCTTTTCAACTGCAGGCTTCGGAAGAGTGCCAAGTCTCTCTGAAACAACCTTTTGGACCTCTCACCAGCAATGAACTGGAACGGCTCCAGATCTGCTCCACTTACCCTTTTGGTTTGCTGCGCAGCTGGATCGGAGTCAAAACAACGGCCAGAATTCCACAAGTTCTTCCCCCCCACTTTTCTGAAAGCGACACTCTGCTCGTGTTGAAAATGAGCCTCCCCACCGAGCCAACAGAAAGCATCACTCTCCAAGAGTATCGGGGTGGAGGCTTATCCCGCATTGACTGGAAACGTTACAGCCTCAGAGAAGAGCTCTGGGAACGCGCCTTTGAGGTAGAGGGTGCTGCAGCACTCATTCAAAAAGACCCTCATGTTATCGACTACGATCCAGCCGCGGCTTCCAACCCCAGCGCACACTTTTCACGGATCTACGGCCAGATCCTCCTCTGCCTCAGGCATGGAGTTTCTTTTGAGTTCAGGAACCCTCGGGAGGAGCTGAACTTCAGCTGGGTGCCGTTCGACACCCATGAGAAAACCAGCTCTTTAGCCGCACCACTCCAGAGGTTTCTCGCGGTTGCATGTGGCACAAACGGAGAGATCGATAAGTGAGCACATCTACTCCACAACCACAAAACCTCAGACGTGCCTTCCGCGTTCAACTCCTGATCATTCTTTTCATTCACCTGAATTCCGGCCTTGGCTTCTTTCCCGTTGCAGAGATCTGGATTGCCGGCAGTGCGATTCTTCAACCCTGGGCCTTTCGACTGGCCCAAGAGGGCAGCAAGCTGTTCCAATCTGCCCTCCTTCCAACGGTTCTCACGCTTGTGGTTCCCCTCTGCGTGGTTCTGCTCCTAGCCCCAGACAACACACCTGTTTTGGCCGGTCAACTCTATGTCACCGTTTTGGCCATATCCTGTGTTCGGCATGCATTTGCCACCAAAACCCACGACGCGCTCACGGGGTCAACCCTCCTCCTGTGCCTTGGATTCGCACTGCTCGTGTCTCGGGGAGATCAGTTGCTGATGCCGCCCTTTGCCTTTGCCACTGTGTGCGTTCTGCTTTGCTTTTATTCCCTCTATCTCGCCCAGCTTCGCGAGCTTTCGTGGCATGACCTCGCTCCTGGAGACTTCGGTTCCATGCGTCGGGTCCTGCTCCGAATGCTGCCCGTGGCGCTTGTGGTTTCTGTTGTTGCCCCGGAGGTGGGTGAGCGGCTCATTCCGCAACGAGGGAAAGGTCTCACCCGCATGGGGTACAGCACGCTCTTGCGGCCGGGAGATGTGGCCCGCTTGGCACACGACGACACTCCAGTGGCCTTGGTGGAGCTCGGACCTTCGGGAGGTGACACGCTCAACTACTGGAGAGGGGCGACCTTGTCTCGTGGTTTTGGTATGGAATGGCAAGCCCACGGCAAAGACACCATGCTGCGCCGCGACCTCCCCAGCGTTGAGATCGACGCCCTCACGGAGTCACACTTGGTGACCCTCTTCAAGCCAGAGCAAACAAGCCTCTTTGCGCCCCTAGGCACCCGTGCAAAGGTCTTGGTTGCAAGCGGTCCACACGCCAACAAAGCCCTCCACTTCACAAACGGAACAGCTCGGCTCCAGAGCATTCCAGAAAAAAAGCCCTTTAGCTACAGCCTCATTCCGCACACAGCCCCATGGCAAAATGACGCACCCACAGAAATTCATTCCCAGCTCGGAAGAACTCACGAGTCGATGGAAGCTCCCCTTGCGAGAAACCTGCTCCGATCCTGGAATCTTCACCAGGGAGAAAGTGGGGCCGCGCTGCTCGATCGCATCAAACGTTTTTACACTCGAAAGAAATTTGTTTATTCCACAGAACCGAAGAGGAGAAGCGGCGATGATCCTCTCATTCACCCTCTCGACGCTTTTCTGTTCCAAAACCGAAGTGGATTCTGTGAGCATTTTGCTGCCGCAACGGCCAGCCTGCTCCGCTTGGGAGGCATTCCAAGCCGTGTTGTGGTGGGCTACGCCTATCCGTCGTGGAACAGCTTCACCAACACACTCCTCATCCGTAACAGTGATGCCCACGCCTGGATGGAGTGGTGGGATCACGAAACGGAGAGATGGATCGAAGAAGATCCCACACACTGGGTGCAGCGTGCCCCCCAAACTCCAGAAAGTTCACCCTGGTCGGGATTGTGGGGAGCAGAAGTCAAGAACCACTGGCAGGCTCTTTCCGACACCCTTTCAGTGATGCGACACCGTATCACTCAGTTCTTCGCCCGTCTTGGCTTTGGGGGCCAGAGCCTCCTGGGCAGAGCTCTTGCAGCGCTGGGGCTTCTTGGCTTACCCTTCCTGTTGATCTGGCTCTGCGCCTCACTGCTTCGCAAGGGCCTCGCACGATTCAAAACGAAGAAAACACCGATCGACGATGAATGGCTTTTTGCCCACAATGTTCTGCAAAAAATTGAAAGCCACAGCGGGACAGCCGCCGCCTCACACGAAACACTCGCTGCCTATCAACGGCGTTTGGCAACCCTCCCAGCACCTCACCAGCAGCACCTTCCGGCCGAAAACAACCCCACTGCCAGCGTCTTACAACTTCTTAGCCAGTTTCTCTACTCACCCCTCAGCGCACGAGAAAAACTGCAGCTGCGCAAGACGATCGCCGCTGAGCTGCAGAAGCTCAAACACCCGAAGAAGTCTGCTACCAAACACGACAAGTCAAGATAGAGCTCCTGTCACTCCAATGAGCCACCTTCAGCGAGTCACCACAAAGATCTCGTAAAGGCTTCCAGCGCACCTGAAAATGCAGCTGTGTTGCACTGGCCTTCACGAGCTCAATGGCGTCGAAACCGAAAAAGCGGCGCAGCGCGGGAAAGTGAGCCTTGTAGACCGACTCTTTTGCCGAAAAAATTGCGGTGACTGCGTATGCCTCGGAACCAAACACCGGCAGCGCAACAGCTCTTTCTTGCTCGCTTGTGATGCGTCGGCGCACACGCTTCGATCTTTCAGGGGAAAGCCACAGCTCCGTGTCGACCCCCAAACCACGAAAATCTTTCTCTAAGCCCACAACACTCACTGCAAGCTCTTTTGAATGGCTGATGCTGCCCAACCAACCTGGGGGCCAAAGAGGTTCACCCTGGTCGCCACGCCCCACAGGGCCGAGAGACGCAGGGGAGTTGAGAGTTTCTTGAAGCTTCCACATTGCGGCAGCGGCAGCTCTGCGACCCTGTTCCTGAGCGACCTTTCGCCACACTACCGGCGTTTCGGTCGCGCGATTCGTTGCTTCCAACACAGGGAATACGGCTGCAGCGAGCCCAACAGACTGAGACTCCAAGTGCTCAACGAAGTCCCCCTCGGCTTCCATTTGAGGCGCGACGACATCCCGATTTTTCTCAGGTTTTTTCACCACTTTTGAATAAACCTAAACTTTTTCAACAGTTCAACCGATACGCCAACGATGTATCGCACAGAAGGATACCGAATGAAAGCTGGCCGCATGCCGGGAATCAAACTCTTGGGAACGCTCCTCCCTGTGCTTCTTTTGGGAGCTGTTGTTGGGTTGCCGGCTTGCAAACCCAATAGTCTGTCTTCCACCGATTCGTTCCGCTCGACCAAACGGGACTGGTGGTTTGGCACAGAACGCACAGCCATGTTGTTGCACCAAACCGTGCTAGATATTGAGGGGGCTGAGAAGGCCAATCGATTTGTAGACCCCATCGAGCGGGCCCTCGCTGGGGTGAGCGCCTGCTGGTACCCCCTGGAGGAAAAAACGGAGACCCTCCAGCCGCTGATCGACAGCGAACAGCTGGCAGAGATTCACAAACAGTACGCCCCAAACCCAATCACAGAATACGCTGTTCCCTTCAACCAGCTTCTCATGACCATTGAACACGTCCCTGAGCTGCGATCCATTAACGACAGCTTCCAAAAGCAAACAGCGCGGGTGCTGTTCGACTTCCCTGCTGAGGCGGCTATTGATTGGGTGGGATGCCAAGCTGTGATCGGTGCCCTTGGGTGCTCTCTCTCCATGATCACCCCAGCGGGCCCAGTGGCAGGGGTGGCCGCCTGTGCAAAAGCTGTTCCCTGGACAGCCTCTCTCGCCTGCAGCCTTGCGGCTGGTCTCAGTGGCGCAACCGACGTGGCCAAAGCCCCCTGGGACGGCATCACAACAGGTGTGGAAGATGCCGTGGCCGACAAAGTGGGAGACACCTTCAATGACAAGCAAAATCGCCGCACAGCCATCCTCGAAAGATTGCCCTTGTTTCAAGACAAGCACGGCCAGGTGCATTCCATTTATTACGACACGGTGCAGCAGATCCCAGCCATCAAATGGGACGAAATGAAGCGCCTGAAAAATCTACTGAAAGACATGGGGTCGGGAGCCCGGAGCATTTACTTCCAGAAGAACAAAGTGAGGGCTCGAACAACTCTGGCGGGAAAAGCCACGTGGATCAACGGCCACCGCAAGAATCTTTCAGAGGCAATGAAGTGCAAAACCGTTCCCGAACTGATTGCCGAAGACAAGTTTGTTGCATCAGACGCACAGGCGGTTCCCAAGGGAATGGAACAAGAGCTCAAGGCCCAAGGCCTACCTGTTGAAGAGGTGGAAGAAGCTCTGAGCGAACAACAAAACGCGGCCAGCCAGGGTAAATCACCAACAACGGGCCAGGGTCAGCCGACCTCAAAGGAAGCTCCCCCCAACCCCGAATCGGTTCCGGAAGACGATCACGGAGTCTACATTCCCTGACCGAGGCCGGTGGAAAACTCACACCGGCTGATCGCTCACGTGAGAGGAATTCACATGAACCCGAAACCCTTCTGGCGCTGTGGCCCAGAATTCATCGTGAATAGAACCTCGCACCAGTTCTCCCACCTTGAAGCCGGCACTCCGGTATAGCTTCAGAGCATTGTCGAGCGAGTCATACATAAGATCCGTTGGTGTTTCTTCGTCTGGTGAATCACTGGTTTTCACCACCATGTGAGTGCCTCCTCGCAGTTCCAAGATCACAACCTTTTCACTCACGAAGATCTCTCGAAGACCCACATTGACCAACCTCTTCGCCGCCGTTCGTGCGTCGGCAACATTGAAAAAAAGGTGTCCTGCCGCGGCAAGCGGTCTTTGATCAGTCATGGGTGCCTCCGGTGGAATTCACGTTCACCCGAAAACCCATACCTCAAATTGAACCAGGCAAAAAGCCACTCGGCCTAAGAGGCCTCCTCCTCACCGCCTTTTTTCTTCAGAAGACGAAGCGCTTTCTCATAGTTGGGCTCATATTCAAGCGCCGTTCTGAGCGCCTCCATTCCCTGATCATGCTCATCAATCCGAAAAAATGCGAGAGCGATGTTGAAGTAGATCATGTGGGCGTAGGATGGTGTTTTTAGCGACTTGAGCGCTGTTTCATAAAGCCGCAGGGCCTCCGCTGTCTTTTCCGATTTAATGGCAAGCACAGCGGCATTGTTGAAAAAGCTTGCCGTTTCATCTTCCGACAAACACTTGCGGAAGCTCTTGAGAGCTTCTTCAACGTCTCCTTTGTTGAAGTGCACCAAACCCAAACCATTGTGAGCTGCCTCATGATCGGGGTCGGCCTCAAGAGCATCTTCATAGCTTTCTTGCGCGGAATCGAGCTCCCCTTTTTCATAGAAGGCATCACCAATGAGGGCCAGCCGATCTGGGTGAGCAGGGCTCAGAATATTGGCCTTTTCAAGAATCTCTATGGCGCGCTCAAAACGCGTCTGTTTCATGTAAACCCGAGCCAGAAGATTCATGGCGCGCACGTCATTGGCGTCTGCGGCGATGAGCTCGCGTGCCAGCTCCTCTGAGCTTTCAAAGTCGCCTCTGCGCACCAACAAAGTGGCGTACTCCATTTTCACGCGCGCGTTCTCAGGGTACTGCTCATAGGCCGCTTCAATGGACTCATCCATTTTCATTTGGTCGTATTCGCCATCATCAGAGGGATCTCCCAAGATTTCCTCAAACTCGAGCGATTCGTCTTTGTCTTCAATGGCCTGCTGAATGATCTCCAGCAGCTCGGGCATGAGCGCTTCGTCGGAAATCAACCGATCGATCTGGTAGTCGTTGGCCATGGCCAGCATTTGCGGGCTCACCTCATCAACGAGCACAACCCGAACAAGTTCGACAAAACTCTGATCTGTGCACAGCTTACGGTGCAGGCGTGTGGCCTCTTCTTGTGAAGTGAGCTCCCACTCATGAAGAAAAACACAAGGGCTATGCGACACAATTGTTTCGATAGCTTCCGACTCCGTTGACACGGCAACACTGTGAAAGCCAGCGTCTTCGAGAAAGCCTTCCAGCTCATTGCGCTCCGCACTTGCTGTCATGAGCACCAGGGCAACACCTTTGTTGCTGGGGCTTTCGCTGTCTATTTGCTCTTCACTCACAAAGACTCACTCCTGATGGATAGGAAGGCCACACTCGAACAGTGCCCTTTCCCAAAAGAAACAGGGGCACCACAAGCGCCATTGTATCAAAGTCCATATCGGAACAAAATTCTCAGAGATGAAGAAATGGCAGAAGAAGGAGCCTTAACCGCAGTCAGCCGCGGAACCGGCCTGTTGAGTTCCGGCCCTGCCACGAGAAGAGTCTGCTCCACCGCGGCTACCCGCATCACTCCGGGCCCCCGTGGCACGGGGCTTGGGAAGGGGAACAACCGACGCGCCTCCGGAAGACTGCTCCCCATTCACTCCATTGAGGGCCAGCACAGGCCACATTCCCAGCACA
>JANQPW010000179.1 GCA_028285285.1 Silvanigrellales bacterium | reverse complement strand
GATTGACATCGTAACCAAGAATGTACCGCCTTTCCGGGCCATTGTGTTCCTGGCGGCGCAAATTGGCAAAGAGCACCTCCATGAGAAACTTAGCCGTTTTCGCCAGATTTTCCATTTCGTCGGGTTTTTGAGCCGTAGGACTCACAGCAAAGTAAGCGGCGACAGCCGCAATGTAGGCCTGGATCTCAAAACTGGCGAGCATGAGATCACTGCGCGAGGTGCGCCAGTCGTAACCCGAGGGCACGTTGCGCAATGCCGCAATGGGAACACCTGAAATGGAACTCCGCAACGGAATGTCTTGATCGGGAATGTTGCGGAACATCACGCTCATGGCACCGTAGAGGGAGGCAATGTACTGCGAGTACCTCACACGGTCTCCATCTTTCAGGTCGGCCGGCGGGCTAGTGTTTTCCAAAGAGAGCTCATGCAGAATGTGGAACCATTGCACACTTTTCCCCTCATGGGTGGCATTCACGACAATGAAGCCATACTTGGAGGGATCATACTGTCCCGATCCGGGTTTGAAGCTGATGGTGATTTTGGTCGGCATGCTGAGGGGCACGTTTGTTGTGTTTCTCACCCTGCCGGTTTTGTACACAAGCTTCGGCTTCAAGTGATCCTCGGCAAACTGCACGATGTCACACTTGTCCTTCGTTCTGTTTGAAGTGATGATCAAAGCCAGATTGTGGACCACCTCACGGATGTTGGAGTCGAGCAGCAGCGTGAACTGACCCGCGGCTTTTTCCACCAGGTTGCGAAACCCAAAGCTCGAGTTCACAAACTTGGGGTATAGAAAGTTGTCGATGACGGACTCATCGAAAACGAGCTCCACACCGTTGGAAAGTTTCCTCGATTTTTTCCTTCCCTTCACATAAAACCGTGTTTCTTTCTGGAACTTTTCACCAATCCGTCTCAGATCTTTGCGAAAGAAATCTTTGAACTGCTCAGCCGTTGGCGGCAAAATAAAGCGAATGGGGCCAATGCGGCTGCGGTAGGCCAAATTGTTGGTGTCGGCCTCACCCTGGTCATGCCCCGTCAGTTCCCGGATCTTGCCACCCAAAACACGCTGGAGCGCCACCTCCATTTCTTCTTGAGATTGGGGCTCCTTCAGCACCATCTCAGTGATTTTGCGCAGGCAGTCGGGATCTTTGAAAAAGGGCAACACGGTGGGGCCAACCTCGTCGGTGGCGCACAACTCGCTTCCTTTTTCGGCGATCAAACTGATCACACGTGATTGCATGCCAAGCACATTGCCGGCCAGAAAGATCACCACATTCCCCGTGTGGCGGTTGGGCTGAACGCTCTGCCGGAGCACTGTGTTTTCATAGAAAGTCGTGAACTGGTCAGGACGATTCTTGAAAAGGTTGATGAGTTTCTCGGTGGGACCCAAAGTTTGGTCAATGCGCCTGTACTGCTCTTCGAGAATCTTCAGATCTCCCTTGACCTCTTTGAGGTCAACACCAGCCTCCGACACAGCGCTGGCGACAATCGAGTCGAGCTGTTGCTGAGTGAAGTCGTCGGGGTTGACATCGAGCCCTGTTGCAAATTTTCGGTAGATGTCGATGCCGTGGTCTTTAATGATAGAGTTGATGGCGCTTTTCGCGGCTTCGGCGGCGGTGTCGATCGCATCGTCTTTCTTTTTGAGGTTGGCCTCCAGGTCCTTGATTCTGGCTTCAGCCACCTTGATATCGTCGAGGAGCTTTTTGGCTCGGTTGGTGTTGTCTTTTGGCTTTTCAGGTTCTGGTAGCCGACTCGAAAAGCGATTGCTGTTCAGATTGAGCCCGTCGACGTCGACATCTTGATCACTATTGTCATTCCCGGTATTGACCACGACCACGTCATTGTTGCTTCCTCTCTGCACGGCATCCAAAACTCTTTGATCTTGCTCCTCAAACTCATCGTGTAACTTCTTCAAACCCCGCCGCATGACCACCAACTTGATCTTGGTTTCAGCCCGATCGAGCAAAAGCCCCGCAATGATGTCGGCCTGGGTTTTGAGTGTTTCGGCCACATTGTTATTGGCCATTTTTGTTTCTTTGGAGATGGTGCCCGAGCCCAAGGCACCCCAAAGAATGTCAAAACTCTCCTGTGCTTCTTTGAGCTTGTTGTCGAGGTTTCCCCTATCGGAGCGGGCTTGAATGGCCTGTTCAATGCTATTCAAGGCATTCTGCTTCAACTGTTTAAGGCTGTTGATGTTGCCATTGATGTTGTTCAGGGTCGTCTTGGTTTCGTATGGGGTCGATGAACTGTTTGCGGCCACTTGAATCTGAGACCCCAAATCTTCCAACACATCTTCAAGTTGGGAGATGTCGTTTTGCACAATTTCTTGCTTCAAAACTTCCAAGGTTCTCTCAAATGAGTCGGCCCCTGCTGTGGTGGCTGCCAAAGTGTATTCGTCGTAGAGCAGCACAAGGGGGTTCACCCGAAAGCCAGCCTTTTCTTCTCCATCGAGATCTTTGCGAACTTTGGCGATGGTGTCCATCGTGGCTGAGTGTTCGTCAATTTTCTTCGTGTTGAGGCTGGTGTCCGACATCTTCATGCCATATTCTTGGTAGTGATCCTGTCCATACACACCCAGCGCTTCAGCAATTCGCTCCACAAAGAAAGTTTTCCCCGTGCCAGGGAGTGAGTTCAGCACGAAGATCATGGCCCGCCGCCGCAGGCCCACTTCCGGCTCTTCGTAGATCTCTTTAAATCGTTGATAGATTTGATCAGCTATGTCGTGAAACACCTGCTGGGGAAAGATGGCCTTGATCTCGACCATTTTTTTACGAATGCGACAGACCTCTCGGATCTCATTGGGGAAGCAGTCATCTTTTTGCTTGACCAAGCTCGACTGCCCAAAAATACAGCTGGTTTGCGAAAGCAGGGCAGCCACGGTCACCAGCAGAGCCACCAAAGGTGCTTGCGGAGCAAACAGCCGCTTCACCAGTCGGAGCCAAGGGGAGGTGCACACCGTTCTCAGCATGGCTTGCCTCCCAGTCTCTTTCTCGAGATCTTCTTGACAATTTCCCCATAGTCGGTGGGGCACTGCGCAAACTTCTTGGTGTCAGGCCCTTCAATGATTTCCTCTATGCCCATTTCCAGGGCTTTAAAGGCACTGTAGTCAAGGTAGGAGCGAAGGTACACGGCATCGCGGGCTTTAGTGTTGAACTCTTGATCAGCCAACTTCCCCGCCTGCATAACGACGAGCGGCGCCACACAGGCTTCCCCCGTTTCCAGAACTTCCACCTGAAGCTCCCTGCCCTTTCTGCGGATCTCTTCAATTTCTTCTGGAGTGGCTTTGAAAACGAGTGTGCGGGCATTGTTGAACAAGCCGAGACCGGCCCTCACAAGCTGCTTCACCAGTTTCCATTTCTGCGAGGCAGCCTCAAACTTTGACTTGGCTATGGCCACCACAAAGCCGGCAAAAAGCTCTGATTCCGTGAAACCCAAGTGAAGGTTTTCCGACTGATCAATGTGAAGCGGTGTGACTCTGTAAACCGGTTCCCTTTTCGGAACAGGCCCACTTTCGGTAAAGCCGATCGGCCCTCTCTTTTCCTCATCTGCGATCTGCTGAGCTTCGGTGAAGGCATTCACCAAGAAATCGAGAGGCTTCTCAAACTCGGCCTTTTCCGTTTCAATCAGGTAGGCGCAGGCATAGGGCTCTTCCGTGGCTTCTTCAGCCAGAGGG
>JANQPW010000176.1 GCA_028285285.1 Silvanigrellales bacterium | reverse complement strand
GCCTCTGGGCCGTGATCCATCGCTGAAAATGCTGCGGCACGTGCGCTCTTCTGGGTTTCATGGAAAAAATCTTTCTCCCAACCAAAAGCGTTGAACAGGGCCACATATTCGAGGCTGAGAGTGGAGGCAAAGAGGAGCGGGTCGTCGGTGCTGATTGAAAAGTTTTTTTTCTGTTCCCAGGCTGCAGCCACCGGATGGGTGTTGAGCGAATCTTTCCAAGAGCCTGTCAAAATGTTGCTGGTGGGGCACATAGAAATGTGCCCATCAAAAAACTGGTCGAGAGGAGCTCCAGAAATACCGTGGGCAATGCGATCGGGAGAAAGCTCTCGGATTGAGGCAGCGTGGTCCACCGCTGAGGTTGTTTCTCCAGTGTGAATATCAACTTTCAGACCGAGTTCGCGACATTCATCGAGAAAGGGCTTTATAGACTCAATGTTTTCAGGAAGCTCTGGCCCGCCAAGCCCAACGGCACAAAAGAAGGGAATACCATTTTCATCATCAGCTTCGCCACTTTGCAGCACTTCTTTCAGTGCGCTCAGCAGCTCGTCGCGCTCTTTGGGGAGAGCCGGCCACTCGGCGTCGACAATGAAGCGAAAGCGAACTTGGGGAAATTCCCGACGTGCTGCCTTGGCACCTGCAACATAGCCCCTCAGGCAGTCGAGCACTTCCAGGCCCTTGCCTTTGCCGAAGCGCTCACGAAAGTGGCAAAAGTCCAGAGGGGAAACATGGACTTCACTGTAAACAATGTTCTCTGCCTGGCGCAGCCTGGCAAAATCAATCACCATTTCTTCAAACAGGCGAGCGTCTCGAACCAGCAGAGTGTGATCAAACCAGGCGAGTAAAAACTCGCGGAACACCTGGAAGGGAAGACGCTTTGTTGGAGCCTTTTCTGGTGGAAAAAGCTGATACTTTTCATTGAGTTGTTCGTAAAAATTTGCGGAAACCGCCGCTTCAAGGTGGATGTGGAGCTCAACCTTTTCCTGAGCCACAATCCATTGAGCATGGTCCCATTCTTCTTGCGACTGAGGAGCAGCCAATAAGAACGGGTTGAGCTTTTCGGAGGGGAGAATGCTGTGGTTCCAGATGGGGAATATTTCACTCCATTGGGGAAAAGGGGAGGACATAAGGGCTCCTTTGCATCCGATCTCTAGCTCCGGACGCTTCTTATCGTGTCTTTGCCAAAAGATCGATGAAAAAAGGGAAGCCAGGTTCGAGCTCAGGCGGAGGACTCGTCTGCTTTTTCATAGAGGCTTTCGTCCAGTCCAGCACTCCAGTCCATGAGGCAAAGCCGGTGGAGTGCGTAGTAAAGTGGGCTGCGTTCCGTCACGACCATTTCTCGCTCAGCGAGATCGGGTCGAAGAAGGCCCCGGTGGTCGTCATATGGGTTGCAAATGGCGAGGCGCTTTTCCGAAATGGGTAAGGCACCCACATTCAAAAGGTCTTCCAAGCAGTCAATGGTGAGGAAGCTGGGGTCGGGGTTGAGGAGCTCGGAAGACAAGTAGGGGAGTCGTCTTGTTGTGGCCAGAGCCTTGGCCAATACGGTTTCATCAACAATGCGCTGATCAAGAAGGGCATCGGCCAAAGACAACCGCCATTTTGTGGCGTAGCGGGTGGCCACATGCCAGTCGATTTCGTCGATAGAGACGAAACTCTTGACCGACTCAAACAACTCCGGGAGATAGATGAAGTGCTGCAAAGGGTTCACTCCGCTTTCTTCATGAGGGTGCTGGTTCGCCCTGGTCGCGCCTGTTCAGAGAGTTCTTTGAGGCGTTTTTTCACCCGTTTTCGAGAGGCAACCCATTCCTCATCAGACTCAACTTTCCAGGCAGGAGCCTGTTCAAAAATGGCCATGGCTCGTTCAAAGTAGCGCAAGGCCATATCGAAGCGTTTTTGCTTGAGCTTCAGTTCACCAAGGTGCTCCAAGATAACTGGCTCATTTGGCTCGAGTTGCAGCGCTTCTAGCAGGTGTTTTTCGGCTTCGTCAAGCCGATCCTTTTTAAAGTAGGCCCAGCCCAACGAGTCGAGAAAAAAGCCATTTTCGGGCTC
>JANQPW010000168.1 GCA_028285285.1 Silvanigrellales bacterium | reverse complement strand
TGAAAAATGTCTTCTCCCCGCAGCTTTTCAAGGAGGGTGTCGTAAAGATCCGCTTCGGGAGCCGGGGCCGAAAAACGACGGCGCTGTGGTCGACCGCGGTCGCCTGAACGAAAACCCCGATCAGAGCCGCCACGCTCTCCCCTTCGGCGGCGACTCTCTTCCTGGTCGTGTCGTCTCCCGGAACGACCTCGCTGGGAAGATTCGGCCCTTTTCTTCCGAGAACTTGCTGATTGCGATCGACCTCGTGACTTTCCGGCCACGAGTCAAGCCCTTTCCACAAGCACAGCCAGCGCTTCACCGCCACCGAGGCAAATGCTAGCCACACCTGTTTTCTTGTCGCGGCTGTGGAGGGCATGAACCAAAGTGGTGAGGATTCGTGCGCCGCTGGCACCAATGGGATGCCCCAGCGCCACCGCTCCACCGTTGACGTTGACCCGATCCTCCGGAAGCTCCAACTCTTTGATCGCAGCCATGGTCACATTAGAGAAGGCTTCGTTGATCTCAAACAGATCGATTTGATCGGGTCGCAGTCCCGTTTTTTCAAACAGCTTCTTCATAGCCCCCACGGGGGCGGTGGTGAACCAATCGGGCTCTTGGGCGTGCCCTGCATAAGCCACAACCTTAGCCAGCGGCTTCCAGTTGTTTGCCTGACAGGCTTCACCCGACGCGAGCAGCAGCGCAGCGGCTCCGTCATTGATCTTAGAAGCATTCGCCGCGGTCACAGTGCCCTCTTTTTCAAATGCTGGCCGCAGTTGAGGCATTTTCTCAAACTGCGCCGCACCAGGCTCATCGTCTTGCGACACGGTCACGACCTTGCGACCCTGCGGAGCTTCCACGGTGACCACTTCGGCGACAAAAGCACCCTTGGCCCAGGCTTCCTGAGCTTTCGTGTAAGACTCCTTCGCAAAGGCATCTTGAGCTTCCCGTGAAAACCCAAACTTTCGCGCGCACATCTCTGCGCAGTTGCCCATGTGCTTGTCACCAAAAGGGTCCCATAGACCATCGACCAACATGCTGTCGCTGGCTTGACGGTGACCCATGCGATGACCCGATCGTGCGTCGGGAAGCAAATAAGGAGCACGGCTCATGGATTCTTGGCCACCCGCTACCACCACGGAGGCATCTCCAAGGGCAATCTCCTGAGTTCCCATGATCACCGCCTTCAAACCGCTGCCGCACACCTTGCCAACGGTCACTGCAGGCACGGCAACGGAAACTCCGGCGCCGATAGCCGCTTGCCGGGCGGGTGCTTGGCCCACACCGGCCGTGAGCACCTCACCCATGATCACCGAATCAACTTTCTCTTTCGAGCCAGCCACAGACTCAAACAACGCCGTCATCACAGCGCTCCCCAGCTGCGGGGCGGAAAGCCCAGAAAGGCTTCCCTGGAACTTCCCAATCGGCGTTCTTTTTGCGGCAACGATAAAGGTTTCGTGAATATTGGAAGCCATGATGTGTTCTCCTTGATGCGAGCAGAATTCCCAAAGCCAAAAGGCTGCAGGCATTCTCGATTGCTAACACTCTCGGCGGCCAATGGAAAGAGTGGGCTCAGCGCCCCAAAGACACAATTTCAGAGAAGTCATCGGCCAAAACCGGTTGGATCGACAAGCGCTGGCCTTTTTGCGCAACCAGCATTTCCCTCAGCCGTGGGTGCTCCTTGATATCAGCCAAAGTGACTATATTCTTAAACTTTTTAGCCTTCCCAAGGGTCACCATCCACCATGTCGGGTTTTCTGGATCCGACTTCGCATCAAAATACTTGCTCTTGCGATCCCAAGCTGTGTGATCGGGAATCGCCTCTTTGACAACCGTTGCCGTGCCCACAACTCCTGGAACGGCCGTGCTCGAATGATAAAACAGCACACGATGCCCCACCTTCATTTGATCGCGCATGAGATTGCGCGCTTGGTAATTGCGCACCCCGTCCCAGTGCTCGCTTTTCATGCGGATGAGATCATCAATGGAAAAGGCGTCGGGTTCCGACTTCATGAGCCAGAACTCAGTGGGAAGATAGTCTTTCACAGATTTGGGCACAAACGCTCTCCTTCCTCGCGGGAATCAAAATGAAGCACGAACCTTGACTTCATAAACCAAAGGACACCCGCAAGAAAGCTGTGCCTCAAAAACAAAATGACCCCTGGTCCCCAAAAAAAGGAATTCAGAGGTCAATCACCAAGCCCGAAGGGGGCCTGAGAAGAAAGTTACGTCTTGGCTCTCTCTCACTTGCCAACAGCAGCATTCTTCTCAGCAACGGTCTCATCAGAAAGCTGTTGCAATTCCGAGTCAATTCCCTTGGAGAACTGAGCCAATGCGGGATCGGCCAACTCTTCTGCAGAAATACCACAGAGAATCGCGTCCTCTTTCTTCTCTTTGCGGTCGCTGCTGATGTCAACCGAAGCCAACGCAAAACCAGTCACGTTACCATCTGCGTCAAACTTGGCAGCCACTCTTTCAGAGTGCTTGGTGTTCGCTCCTGCAGGGAAACCAAGGAAGTTTTGAAAGATGCGGTAAGAACGCTCAAACACGACAATGTGACCTTCACCTTTCTCTCCGGCAACACCAGCTTTAGAGTTGCTGTTGAAGGAAGAGTAGATACCCGTCGAAGAGTATCCATCGTCGCTTTCAAAAGGAACAGCCAATTGGGCAATACCACTTGTTGTCTGAGACAATTTCAGCCGACAAGCAGCTTCATCTGTTTGAACATCACCCTGCTCGAGAGCAGCCAAGAGTTCGCGACCGGCTGTCCAAGCAGTGGACCATTTTTTGGAGTCTACGGCAGACTGAGAGTTTTCTTGGGAGCAGCCCACGAAAAAAGAGGAAGCAACTGCGAGAGACAAAGCGGCTGGCACAAAAATAGCTTTACGGGACATCAGATTCTCCTTGTGAAGTTACACCGTCACCAACAGCCTTCAAAGCAATCCGTGTGCCGCCCAAAATACCGGTCATAAGTCAAGAAAAAAACAACGCCTTTATAAATTTGTTCTGCCAGATGCCTTCAGTTTTTGTTTACACTGAACACATTCTGATCAGCTCTTGAGAGTTGCCAGGGGAGACTTGTCAAGCGTGGACAGCACTCTGCCGGAGCGGCCGGCTGCCACCCGTTCGGTGGCCAGATCCATCGCAGCCTGCTGCGTTGTGAGACCGGTCTCAAGTGACTTCTTCAGAATTTGAGAGGTCGTCGTGAAGATCTTTTTTGCCTGAGCCATGGCCCGATCACGATCGTATCCAATGATTTCGTTGTAGACGTTGATCAGTCCGCCCGCGTTGATCACATAGTCGGGGCAGTAAAGCACCCCCTTCTCAGCAAGCATCTTTGCATGCCTGTCTTCCTCTGCCAGCTGATTGTTTGCGGCACCGGCCACAATTTTCGCCTTGAGCTCGGGAATGGTTTTGTCGTTGAGAGAAGCCCCCAAAGCACACGGAGCAAACACGTCCACTTCTGCCCGATGGATCTCGTCGGGAGCCACCACCAAGGCACCAAACCTTTGTGCCACCTGCGCTGCCCGAGATTCATTCACATCAGCAACCACAAGACTGGCTCCTTCCTCATGAACGAGTTGGCAAAGGCGCTCTCCCACGCTTCCAGTTCCCTGAACGGCGATCTTCAGGCCCTTGAGCGAATCTGTTCCCGTGTGGCTTTGCACGGCAGCTTTCATACCCTGATACACCCCGAAAGCTGTTACGGGCCCCGGGTTTCCACTTCCCCCATATTCGGCAGAAACGCCGGTTGCGTACCGAGTTTCTTTACGAACAGCATCCATATCGCTCACGCTGATGTTGACATCTTCAGCTGTGATGTAACGCCCACCCAAAGAGTTCACAAAGCGACCATAGGCCCGAAAGAGCTTTTCACTTTTCATTTGAGGATCAGCAATGATGACGGCTTTTCCTCCCCCGAGGGGCAAACCCGCACAAGCTGCTTTGAAGGTCATGCCACGCGACAAACGGAGCACATCTCGAACCGCTTCCTCTTCCGAGGAATATGCCCAAAGGCGAGTTCCCCCAAGAGCAGGCCCTAGGGTGGTGTCGTGGATGCCGATGATCGCGCGCAATCCCGTTTCGGAGTCGTGGCAATGCACAACCTGTTCATGACCCATCTCGCAAATTTGTTCAAACATACCTGCCATTTACTCCTCCAACTTCAGGCACGACCACTCCTGGATCCCTGCCATGAGTGTCCTTAAAACACTAAAACAAATGACACAAACTCCCTTGAAAGGCAAAGTGGATCCGCTTGAGGAAAGGAGGTTTCAATGAAAAGTAAAGAGCCCGAAGGAGGGAATTGTTGCCAGAGCGTCACAAAACGAAAGTTCGAAGGCCATTAAGCGGGTTCTGCGAGGCAGAGGGCAAGACAAGCAACATGAGCAATGTCTTTTGCACTGCACCCTCGAGACAAATCGGCATAGGGCCGAGCAGCTCCTAAAACAATGGGCCCCCAGGCTGCCGCTCCAGCTAGGCGTTCCACAGCTTTGTAACAAATGTTTCCCGAATTGAGGTCTGGAAAAACCAACACGTTACATTTTCCTCGCCACTCAAGCCAAGGATCATCAACATTTCCCTTCAGCTTTCGCGCGGCAACCTGTGGCTCCACAGCAACATCAAACTGCACTTCTCCAAAGACCGGTCGGAGGGGCTCTCTCTCTGAGAAAGCATTTCGCGCCTCTCGCATTGCTTCCACGAGAGAATGTCGGGCACTGCCGGCGGTGGCAAAGCTGAGGAAAGCCGTGACGGCTTGCTCACCCAGCCAGTTTTCAAAAGCTCGTGCGGCGAGCACGCCAATGTCGCTGAGCTGCAAGATCGACGGTTGGGGGATCACTCCGGAATCTCCAAAACAGAGGACCTTTTGGCCTCCCGCTGTTTCAGATTTCAAGGCCATGAGCATCACGCTCGTGAGACAACTCGTGTCTTTCGCCAAACCCACGGTGGCCAAGACTGCCCTCAGAACCTGGGCCGTTTCGCTCACAGCACCTGCAACGACAGCGTCACAGTCTCCCTTTCGGAGCAAATGACCGGCATAAAACAGAGGATCAGCTGCACCCTCCAAAAAGCGCTCGCTTGCTTTCTTTCCAACACTCTGAGCCAGGCTCTCAATACCGGCCCTGACGGCTTCCTTGTGCTCAGAAGCCTCCTCGGGGGTGACAAGCTGAACAGAAAGCCCACACTCTTTCTTCAGCAGAGCCGCCGCCTCCTGGCAACGCTCGTCGTTCCCTTCAGGAAGCACCAGCCGCTTTCCGCGCACCCGATCGAGCAGCCGAGAACGCGCTTCGGAATGCAAAGCTTCAAACAGCGTTGAGGTCACGCCTTCACACCTTTCTCGGCCTCAGGGCTCTCCTCCAATCGGGCAGCTCCCACTGCCTGCGCAAAGCATTGGGAGGTGAGCAAACGCTCAATTTCCTGAGACACATGAGCAAGAGTTCCGGTTGCGTCTTTCTCGCCAGCGGTCCGACACTGGGAGTGGATCTTCTGCAACTGCGTCAAAATTTCCTGATCGCGTCGCTCAAGCTTCTCTGCCATTTGGTTGAAGCGATCAGCCACGTACTGCAGTTCATCACGACGCCGGAAACGTAACCGAACTTTGAAGTCAGCTGTGGCTAACTGATCAAATTGCCGCAACATATTGAAGAGTGGCCCAGCAATCTTCTGCGTGGTGAGCACGGTGACCACGTAAATACCGGCAACATTGGTGATCATCACAACCAAGATTGTGACCATCACCGGCAAAGGAAGACGCTGCCCCTGCCAAATGTTGAAAGACCAAAAGGCCAGCAAAATCATAAACGAAGAAACAGTGCTGGACACTAAACCCACAACAACTGCGCTCCAGGCAAAGCGCATTTGGAAATCACGATTGACCACATAGCGGCGTTTCCACCAAGGTGGGCGCACATAGGCCGGTTTGGGCTGAATCTCCTGATCATTTTCGGCGGTGGTCATGGCCTATTCCTCAAAATCAGCGGCAGTTCGCCACGGTTTCCCAAATTTCTGCCTCTTGCTCAGGGGGGTCTTTCAA
>JANQPW010000167.1 GCA_028285285.1 Silvanigrellales bacterium | reverse complement strand
GTGAAAGACGCCAAACCCAAGGCGAAACCAACGCTGCCGCCGGCTTGAAAATCAGGGCATTGGCCAATGCCGGAATGAGTGTTGTGTACTGCGTGGGTGAAAGCCTCGAAGAGCGTGAAGGAGGACAGCTGGAGAGTGTGCTGCGTTCGCAGATCTGCGAGGCTCTCGAAACCGCTGGAAGACAGAGCCTTGGAGAACTGCTCAGACGCCCCGGCCAGAGCGCGTTTTCCATTGCTTATGAGCCTGTGTGGGCCATTGGAACTGGCAAGGCTGCCACAGAAAAGGAAGCACAGGAAGCACATGCCTTCATTCGCGAAACCCTGCAAAAAGCCACATGCCCTGACTTCGCTCAAAGCACACGCATTCTCTACGGCGGGAGTGTGAAGCCTGCCAACATTGAAGCCTTGATGAAACAACCCGACATTGACGGCGCTCTCGTGGGCGGCGCAAGCCTCAAGCCTGCTTCGTTCCTTGAACTGTGCCAAGGTGCTGTGAAGGTGCTTTGATGCGGGAGCTCCACCTCAAACCCCGACTCCAGATTTGGGTCTGCATCAACGAAAGATCCCACGAAGAACTGCCCAGCTGTGTGAAACAGCGAGGGGAAGAGGTCATTGCAGCGCTGCAACAAGAGCTCACTCAAAGACCCGTCTCACAGCGAAGTGGTGTGTGGATCAACCGCAGCCTGTGTCAAGGAAGCTGTCACCCCGGAGGGGTCAGCCTGGTTGTGGAACCTGGAGGGCGACGCTTTCAGGCAGTGAACGTGACCGATGCAAAAAAAGTCTGGGATGAGATCCTGTAGCTCAAAGCGCACCCTAACGCCAGTCGATCACTTCCCCGCCGTAGACCTTCTCGAGATCTTCTACCAGTGAGACCGGCATTGCCGTAGAGTTTTTTGTGCCGGGAGCAGGAAGTGCAAAGCCCTCCCCCCTTCGCTGAATTTGCACTCGGCTCACAAGAATCCCCTCTGTGGCTGATCCGGAGTAGCCGAGGCAACCGTTTATGAAATGGGTCCGTTGATGGCTCCCCCGAACCATCTTGATCTTTTGGCCATTCACACGAAGGTTCACTGTCAGCCACTCTTCTTTCGCGGGTAGCGCTACCGCGACTACACTGCGCAGACTGTTTCCTCCAGATTGCGATTCAAAGTGATAAGTCTGCCGACCCGCGGGAAGTCTCCACTCAAACTTCTCTCGCCGCTTGCGATCCAAACGAGGATAGCTTTCAAAGCTCACAACCAGAGGTTTGAGTGGACCCTCAGGAACTTCTTCCACAGTCACAAGGCTCAGGCACTTCAGCCCAGTGGCAACATCGCCATCGTTGGCAGCAAGAGCGCCTTTGACCGCAGCGCCGAGGGCCCGCCCAGGGTCGTTTTGAGCGGTGACGCAGGCACCGAGAAAGGTCACAAGATTCACAACAACAAAGCCACTCCAACATCTTCTTTCCACCGTTCACTCTCCTTTCAACTTCAAAACTAGGCTTATTTCATACTGGGTGGGCTTTGAGAAGGAGAAAAGGCAGCGTATGATTTGACCCGTTCAATCTCTTGAGGAGGCTTGCCTTGCTCACTCGAATCAGCTTTGAAAAATTTACGGCATTTGAGAGCCTGGAGATTCAGTTTTCTCCAGGAGTCAATGTCTTTATTGGCGAGAATGGAACCGGCAAAACTCACGTTTTGAAAGCCGCCTACGCAGCGTGTGACATCACGAGCAACAAGGGTGCTTTTGCCGAAAAAATCAACAACGTGTTTTTCCCTTCTCGAAAACAGATTGGTCGTCTCATCAAACGCACTAAGGGGAGTAGCAGTGGCTTTGTTGAGGTGACAAGAAATGTTGCTGACAAGACAATTGATCTGAGGCTGTCCTTTTCAAACCACACAAAAGAGCCTGGAAAAGCAGCTCTTTCAGGATCAACCAAAGCTTGGCTGGAGTCCCCCTCTGTGGAGTCTGCTTACATTCCCGTCAAAGACATGATGGCCAACGCACCAGGTTTTAGCTCACTGTATGACAGAAGAGAGATCCACTTTGAAGAGATCTACGTTGACATCATCCGAAAGACTTTGCTGCCCAAACTCAAAGGTGCTCAAGATCGTCAGCGTAAACAGTTGCTAGAGAAGCTTCAGAACACCATGGACGGCAAAGTCATTGAAAAGAAAGAAGAGTTTTTTCTACAGAACCGACGTGGAGATCTGGAGTTCACTCTCCTCGCCGAGGGCTTCAGAAAACTTGGGCTTCTTTGGATCTTGATCCAAAACGGCACGCTGACGACCGGTTCTGCACTTTTTTGGGACGAGCCAGAAACCAATTTGAACCCCAAGTTGATGAGGGCAACTGTTGGAATTCTGCTGGACCTCCAGCGCACGGGAGTTCAGATTTTTGTTTCAACCCACGACTATGTGATTGTCAAAGAGTTTGACCTGCAGTCTCAAGCGAATGATCAAGTTGCATTTCATAGCCTTTTCAGAAGCTCTGAAACCCAGGAAATTGAGGTTTCCAGCACGAACAGCTACGCTAAAATTTCTCCAAATGCCATTCACGACACCTTTGGAGACCTGGTCACACGAGAAATCCAAAAGCAATCGGAAGCAGATCGCATTTGTTTGGGTGCCCAACAAGAGCGTGTTAACTTGAACAGCCCGCACCTTCCAGCACCGCCGAAAGCTCACCAGCCAACAATCCCTCTTTGAGGGCCTTCATTTCCGTTGAAAGGCTGCGATCCACAGGCATGGCCGGGCTCTTCGATCGCACGTAACGGTACACCGCTCCCAAACCACGGGATGGCTCCAGGGGTTTGTGAAACTCCAAACCCTGTGCCGCAGCAATGAGTTCAATGGCCAAAATGTGCGCCACGTTTTCAACAACTCGGCCGAGCTTGGAGGCTCCTGTCATGCCCATGCTCACATGATCTTCTTGTTCAGCAGAAGTGGGAATGCTGTCACAGGAAGCAGGAGTGGACAGCACCTTGTTTTCGTTGGTGAGTGCAGCGGCCACCACATGGGTGATCATGTGGCCTGAGTTCAGCCCCGAATCACTCGTGAGAAAAGGAGGCAGCCCACTCATGTGTGGATTGACCAGTTTTTCAATGCGGCGTTCTGAAATACTGCCCAGATCTGTGAGTGTGAAGCAGAGATAGTCGAGCACATAAGAAACGGGAGCACCATGAAAATTTCCACCGCTCAAAATCGCATCGGAGTCAACAAACACAAGTGGGTTGTCTGTGCTTGAATTGGCTTCACCCACCAAAACTCCGAGAGCATGGCTGTGTGCGTGGCGCACCGCCCCATGCACCTGCGGCACGCAGCGAATGGAGTAAGGATCTTGAACTTTTTCACAGCTGGAGTGGCTGTTAACAATAGGGTCGTCTTTCAAAAGCTCACGCACCGACCGCGCCACTTCGGCCTGATACGGCTGGTTTCGCACTTCATGAATTTCGGCAGAAAAAGCCACGGGCGTTCCCTTAACCGCATCGAGAGTCATGGCGGCTGCAGCATCGGCGGCCCTCAGCAAGTGGGCAATTCGGCTGCAGGCCATCAAACCCGACGCTGTCATCACCTGTGTTCCATTGATGAGAGACAAGCCTTCCTTTGGGCCCGGTTGCAGGGCTTGCAGCCCACAACGTTGGAGCACCTGAGCAGAGCTCTGCCGTTTCCCCTCAAACCAGACCTCACCTTCTCCAATAAGAGCAAGAGCAATATGAGCCAACGGCGCAAGATCACCACAAGCACCAACGGAACCTTGGCAAGGAACCACAGGGGTGATGCCCCTATTCAAAAAGTCGGCCATGAGCTGAATGGTTTCGAGCCGCACTCCGGAATTGCCACGCAACATGGTTTGAATGCGCAAGGCTAAGACTCCCCGCACGATTTCGACCGACAGTGGCTCTCCTACCCCACACGCATGGGAACGGATCAGATTCACCTGCAGTTGCTCGAGTTTGTCGGCATCGATCTTCACATTGGCAAGTGCACCAAATCCGGTGTTGATGCCATAAAAGGAACGCGGCTCCTCCAACCGAGATTCCACAACCTGTCGGGCGCGTCGCACCTGCTCTTGGGCTTCATCTCCCAAAGCAATGGGTCTGTTCTGAGACGCTACGGCGACAAAGTCTTCCAAACTCAGACCATGCCCCTTCAGAACCAAAGGGTTGTCGGTCATGGGGCCACCTCCCCACCCGCGGTTGTGAACAACCTCAGATTGTTTTCCGCAGCACAAGACATCGCCTCTGCGTAGCCCGCATCGGCATGACGCACCACTCCAATTCCCGGATCGTTGTAGAGCACCCGTTCCAAACGTTGTGCAGCCTCGGGCGTGCCGTCGGCAAGCGTGACCTGACCCGCATGCTGTGAAAAGCCCATGCCCACGCCTCCGCCATGATGAAGGCTCACCCAGGTCGCCCCGCTTGCGGTGTTCAAAAGGGCATTCAAAAGAGGCCAGT
>JANQPW010000126.1 GCA_028285285.1 Silvanigrellales bacterium | reverse complement strand
GTGTTGGAGTTGAGGGGGCAGTGTGTGGTAGAGCTCAACTTCAAGAGATTGCTCCACCGGTCGTAAAACCCTGAGTGTTCCCACCAGGTGGTCGTTGTCAAAGACGCCAACCTGACGTGCCGAAAACTCCAAGTTGTCGCGAAGCAGCGATTCTCCCGCTGCATTGGTTTCCACTCTCAGACCAGAGGGGTTTGTTGGAGAAAACTTCCAGTTCATTTCTGCGATGTAGCATTGATACAGTAGTTTTTGTGCTTGAGTGAGCTCTGTGGGCGACTGGAGTTGACGGACAGTCAGCATGTTGGGTCCACCTCAAAAGATCAAATAGGGTTCTCTTCACAGAGGGCTTCGGTTGTCTTGAAGTGGTTGCCCACAGCAAATCCTGCAGCTCTTCTGACCCTCTTCATGGCACGCTTTTGCCGAGCATGTTAAAAACTGGTGAAAGCAGAGCATTTGGTTTTGGGGGTTGTGATGTGTGCGAAAAGGGTCATGCTGTTCGTTGTCTTGTTTCTCCTGGGAGGATGTGATGGTTCTTGCCAACCCGATCCCTCTCTCGAAAAAACACAAGAGCAGGAACCGTCGGATCGGGCTGCGGCAAGTTCTGAGCAGAAGACGATTGTGTTTCTGGGAGACAGTCTCACAGCTGGGTATGGCCTCACCAAGGATGAGGCCTTTCCTGCACGTGTGCGGGAGCTTATGGCACAGAATGGTTGGGATCAATGGAATGTGGTCAACGCTGGTGTGAGTGGTGACACCACCAAGGGTGGTCTAGAACGTCTCAATTGGGTGCTCAGGTCTCGGCCGCAGGTTGCGTTCGTTTGTCTTGGTGCGAATGATGGGCTGCGTGGCCTCAGCCTGGAGGAGTCTCAGAACAACCTCAATGCGATTGTTGAAAGCCTGAAGGCCGCGAATGTTGAGGTTTTGCTTGGGGGAATGGAGCTTCCTGAGAATTATGGTGAAGAGTACACGCGTTCCTTTCGCAAAATGTACCAAGAACTGGCAAAGTCACACGGTGTTTCTCTCCTCCCCTTTTTGCTTGAAGGCATGGCCCTCAAACCAGAATTAACGCTCGATGATGGCATACACCCCAATGCTGAGGGAGCTCAGGTGATCGCTGAGCATGTGTGGGAGTTTCTCCAAGAGCAGCTGTCCGGTGGTGTTTCAGAGTGAACAGAAGCTCACAGTCACTTGTGTTTAGGCTGCTCGTCTTTGAGGCTTATAAGTTGATGTGATAACTTTGTTTTTTGAGTTTTATTCAAGAATTCATCGCATTCTGTCGATACTGCCCCAGTTGTTGCGCCTGGTTTGCGTGTGGCTGGGGCTCAACTCACAGAATGGAGGCCACCGCGTTGGCTCATGGGATGCGAATAATCACTTTGGCTCTGCTCACGGTATTGGGAAACATGAGCCTCGGTTGTGATAACAAAAAAGTGAGTCGTGGCCGAGTTGATGATCCTGAGGCTGTTGCGGATGATCAGAAATTTGGAGGAAGACAAAGCTCTGGAGACGAGCCAGGTGTGGGCGAACGCCCCCGAGGCGATGACTCTCCAGACTTCCCCTCAGGAACCGATTCAGAAGGCCCCAGCTCGGCAGGAGAGGAGCCAACCGCGAGTGGAGATCAGCCGGGTGGTGACTTCCCGAGCGGTGGTGAGGAAACTCCAACTCCGAGTGAAGGCTCGGCTCCCACTGTGGAGAGCGGGGGCACTCAATCGGCCGAGGCCGATCTTTGCTCAAACGGAGACACGGGGGCTTGTTTTCGGGCTGCTCGGCCGCTGGTTGCCAGCAGCCCAACTGAAGCAATCTCGTTTTATTCTCAGGCTTGTGACTCTGGGCAAAGAGAATCGGGAGATAGCATTGCCTGTCTGCAGGCAGGCTTGCTTTCGGAGCGCGTCAACAACTCACAAGAAGCCGCTGAGTTTTTCGAGGCT
>JANQPW010000110.1 GCA_028285285.1 Silvanigrellales bacterium | reverse complement strand
ACCGGAAGGTTGGCTGCTTGAATTGTCGGTGGAGCGCTGGATGTTGAAAAGACACGATCGTTTTGGATTACTGCTTCAGCTTTGCCATGAGTGCCTTGGAGCCTGCCACGTGGAGCCGCTGGAAAGCGATGAACCAGAGTTGGAGGTCGGGCCTTGAAGTGTTTGAGTTGCTATGAACCTTTGGAAGGTGACGGCGAATATCACTCAAAGTGTTTGAAGGCGTTGTTTGGATCGGCTCGGCTGCCGGAGCTTGATCTCAGTGAGAGCTTTTTGGAAGACGCTGCGCGGCGTTTTCTTGAAAAAGGGATCGCTGTTACGGGTGTTCAAAAGAAACTTTCGCTGCATTTGAAGTCGAATGAGGAAAGGTCACCACGGCTTACAGTCGTGGGGGCCCTGGGTGGCCACTTTATTTTGAAGCCTCAAACAACGGAGTGGCCTGAACTGCCTGAGAATGAAGATCTCACCATGCATCTGGCACGTTTGTGTCGCATGCGGGTGGCCCAGCACAGCCTCATCCGCCTCTCTGATGGGCATTTGGCATATCTCACAAAGAGGTTCGATCGGAAAGAACAGCGGAAACTGGCTATGGAAGACATGTGTCAGTTGAGTGGGAAGCAAACGGAGCAAAAATACAAAGGTTCCCACGAAGAAGTTGGCCGTTTGATTCAGAAACACACGGCCATGCCGGGGGAACATCTTCTTCGTTTTTTTGAGCAAACGGTCTTCTGTTTTTTAACCGGAAACGCCGATATGCATCTTAAGAACACATCTTTGTTGGAAGACGATCGGGGGAGGTTTGGACTTGCGCCGGCCTACGACTTGGTGTCCACAACCCTTGTGATTCCAGAAAAAGAGAACCCTGAAGAGTGTGCTTTGGCCCTCAATGGACGGAAATCAAAACTCAGGCGCAAAGACTTTCTGGAGCTGGGTGAGAAACTGAGTATTCCGGATAAGGTTACGGAGCGCACCTTGAAAAACTTTATGAATTTTGTACCCAAAATGGAGAAGCTCATCGAAAAGAGTTTTCTTTCAGAACCCAGACGCCAAGAGTATGTGGACTTGATCAGGAGAAGAGCCGCACGTCTTTAGATGCTTTGCTCAAGCTTTCGCTTGAGCTCTTTGATCGAAGCCCTTGTGGACTCGTCAGTGGAAATGAGCGAAGTGACTTTTTTAATGGCGTGCTGAACAGTTGTGTGGTCTCCGCGGTGAAAGCTCTCGGCGATCTCTTTCAGCGCAATGTTCATCAAAGTTTTTGTGAGATACATCGCAATGTGTCGCGGCAACACAAGTCTCTTTTCTCTTTTGGGAGACGTGAGATCTGAAACCTTGAGCCCGAAGTGTTGTGCCACCACACGCTGAATGGTGCTCACATCAATGGAAGGGCCCCGCATGTTCACAATGCGCCGCAGCACATCATTTGTTGTGTCGAGGGTTGCCGATTGGCCTGTCATGGACTGGTTCATCAGCAAATTGGTGAGCAAGCCCTGAATCTCTCGAACGTTTGAGCGCACATTTGAAGCAATGTGCATGATGATCTCTTGTGAAAGATCAAGGTTCATCATTTTGGCCTTCGCCTCAATAATGGCCACCCGGTCTTCATAGCTTGGTGGTTCTATGTCTGAGATCAACCCTTGAAGGAATCGGCTTTTGAGGCGTTCTTCAATATTGGGGATATCTTTTGGATATTTGTCGGAAGTGATGACAATTTGTTTTCGTTTCTCGCACAGCACGTTGAAGATGTGGAAAAACTCAAGCTGGGTGGACTCTTTGCTTTCGAGAAACTGGATGTCATCTACAAGAAGCACGTCAGCAGAGTGGTACTTTGCTCGAAATTCGCCCGTTTTGTTGAATCGAATGCTTGTGATGAGTTCCTTCATAAAATCTTGGCTACTCACATAAACAATCTTCCAACTGGTGTGATTGCTCAAAATTTCGTTACCCACGGCGTGGAGCAAGTGGGTAACGAAATTTTGAGCAATCACAACAGTTGGAAGATTGTTTATGTGAGTA
>JANQPW010000099.1 GCA_028285285.1 Silvanigrellales bacterium | reverse complement strand
CTGAAAGGGTTGAGATCTTTGAATCCACAACTTGGCACCGGAGGAGGGAGTTCAAGACGCCTGTTGGGACTTTTTTCTACAGGAAGGTTCCCCTAGATTCATACCCTCAATCTGTGCAGAGAGTTCAACTCGACGACAAACGCAGCTTCCTTATTGCGACACTTGAAAAGGCAGTTCTGGAGCTCTTCGACTCACACTGCCATCAACAGAGGCGTAACCCACCGGCGCTGCTCGAGTGGCTCCAGTCCATGCGGATTGAATCAGATTCCTTGGCTCAGATGAATCTCACAACACTGAGATCACTCCGTTCTGTTTACACACGTTCGGTTGTCGATGGGTTGATTTCGGAAGTGAGAAAGGCGAAGGCAACATGATCCCGGCCGTCAAAAACATGTTGGAACGGTATAAAGCCGTTTCGCTTGAGGAAAATGAGCAGGCTTTGAAGGAGGTCATCCAGGAGATAGCACTTCTGGGCATGTGGCGTGCAAAGTTCTTTGAGGTTGGCGGCTTTTACGGTGGAACCGCTCTGCGCATCCTCCATGGTTTGGGCCGCTTCTCAGAAGACTTGGACTTTTCTTTGCTTTCTCCCAATTCTGACTTTGATCTTGCAAAATACGAAGTTTATTTGACCAATGAGCTCCAAGCCTTCGGTTTTCGAGTGACGGTCAAAAAGAAGAACAATTCAGCTCACACGGCAATTGAGTCAGCCTTCATTAAGGCAAACACGTCACTGCACCTTCTTGAGGTCGCTCCCCGCGTCAAGGCCCATAGCAAGCGACTTCTGAAGATCAAGATTGAAGTGGACACACAACCACCCGGCCATGAGCGAGTAGAAGTGCGGCAACACTTTCGGCCGGTTCCATTCTCTATCAAGACCTTCACGCTTCCCACCCTGTTCGCCGGCAAGATTGCTGCGTGCTTGTTTCGACCGTATCGAAATCGAGTCAAAGGGAGAGATTGGTACGATTTCCTTTGGTACATCTCTCGGGCTGTTCCTGTTTCATTGGCTCATCTGGCCGCTCGAGCTGCCCAGGTTGAAGGAAACAGCTTTTCTCCATTCAGTCTTGAAGAAACAAAGGATCTCTTGCATCACCGGGTGGATGAGTTGGATATTGAGTTGGCAAAGGACGATGTGTTCCCCTTTGTGCGCGATCGCCACACAGTTGCTGCGTGGTCAAAGGAGCTGTTCCATGGTGCCATTGATCAACTGACGGAATCCTGCGGGGGCAACGAGGCGGAGAGGCCCTAAAGCTCACCTTTCCAGAATCGGATCAGAAAATCTGACCAGTGGAGGCACTGCACGTGCTCGATCTTCTTTGCTTGTTTTTCCTGTGAAACCACGAACGCTCGCGCTTGAGTTTCGCCACGCGTGAAGGCCATCAACGTCCGCAGATCTTCTGGAAAAACCGTTGCTGCTGACTTGATTTCAATGAAGTCGTGAACACCGCTCGGCCGCTGAACAATGAGGTCGACCTCTGCTCCGTCTTTTGTTCGGAGGTAGGAGAGAGATTCGTCTTTGTCGCGGTAGCTGATGAGCTTGTGAACTTCGGCAATCACAAAAGCTTCAAATGCAGAACCATAGGCAAAGGTTCCAGGCTTCAGTGGGAGCTCGAGCTGAGAAGCGAGAGCGCGGGCAATGCCATTGTCGATGAAGTAGAACTTCGGTGCTTTGGTCTGTTGTTTCCGAAGGGAAGTGTCGAAGCCAGGAAGGCGGAACCCCAGAAGAGTTTCCTCCAAAATGTCAAAGTAGTTGGCAACGACCGTGTGATCACACCCCACTTCACGGCCCATTTTGGAGTAGTTGAGCACCTTTGTGTGCATTTGGGCAGCGATGGGAAGGAAACGGCGAAACTGGGGCAGGTTACGCACAAGCTGCTCCATCTGGATTTCTTCTTTCAGGTAGGTGTTCGCGTATGATCTGAGGTACTTTCTCAGGTGGTTCTCTCTTTCGGCGAAATCGAGTGTTTGGGGAAGGAGACCCCACTCGAGATACCTTTGCAGCCCATTTTCTTGATCTGTGTGTGCCTTGTCTTGAAAGAGCTCGACGTGTGAAAAGGGAAAAAGCTGGTACGTGAAGGCTCGCCCGGCAAGGAGATTTGCTGCGCCCCGCTTGAGCTTTCGAGCCGATGAGCCTGTGAAACCAAAAAGCAACCCTTGTCGCTCAATGAAACTGTGGGCAACATCCAGCAGCTTGGGAGCTCGCTGAACCTCGTCAACAATCACCCAGCTTCCCCTTTTAAGAGCCTGACAGCGTTCTGCCAACAGGGAGGGGTGAGCTTGGAAAGCGGCCTCTTCGTCGGGATCGAGCAGGTCAACCCAGAGTGCCGCTTTCTTCCGAAAAAGGCTCTCAATAAGGGTGGATTTGCCCGTGCCGCGGGCGCCGAGGAGAATAAAACTGTAGTCTTGTTCAAGACTTAGAATTCTCGGTTTCATAAACCCAATATACCCGATAAATCGGGTTCACACAACCGAAGAGATGGCACCCAGGAAATCGCTTCTAGTAAGAGATGTGGATGGGATCACCAACCTGAACTTGGTTGTACAGCCACTCGATGTTGGCGTTGTTGTTGCGCACACATCCTGCACTCAAGCGGCGGCTTTCGGCAGAGGTGCCTTCCGCAATGAGGCCCGGGGCATTGGTTCCATGCAGGCCGTAGATGTAGCCCTGGAACCACAAGGCGCGGGTGCCGAGGGGGTTGGAGGCTGAACACCCGGGAATGTTGTGGCTGCCATCACCATAGTAAGGGGGGCAGGGGTCTTTGATGTTCACACGGAACTGACCCACGGGGGTGCTGTAACCCGCGCGAGCACTTCCCACATTCCAGCTGCGTTCCAGCCGGCCGTTGCGGTAGAAATAGAGTTTGTTTTGCGTGAGGTTGATCTTGATGAGCCGAGGCACACTCGGGTCGCCCCCGTTGTCTCCACCATTTCCAAGCGAGCACAGGAAGTCTTGGGCAACCCACCCATGGGCGCTCACATCAAACATGTAGATTTCCACGAAGGTGTAGCCCATGGCCGCTTTGCTGCGGCCGGTCGTGCGAACTTTGAGCCCGCGGGGAGCTGTGCGCCAAATTTCCATGTTGTGGTTGCGCACATTGAGGTCGTCGGCACAGATTTCATGGGTGGCACTGGAATTCGTGATGTTGAGATCGGCCACATCCGATCCCGCCAGAAGGTCTTCTGTGCCTTGCTCTGGCGAGCCACATGAGGCCAAGGTGAGGGAAAGCGCTCCTGCGCAGACAGCCAAAAGCTGGCCCCATCGTGTTTTTGCCAATCTTTTCATGAGTGAACCCCCTTTTAAATCCGTTTGAAAAGCCGGTCGTTTCTCTCTTCAAGAGATGTGTTGTTGTGCTTTCCAGTCTTACCAATTTGTTTCCAACTTGCCATGCAAAAACCAGAAAGTTGTGCATGACCACAAGCGACCCCCTGTCAACTTTGCAGAGGAGTCATTGCCTGAGACGGAACAGGGGGTTAGAATCTTGTGCAAGAGTAAGAAAAAATGGCAAAAAGTTGCCCGAGAGCCGTGTCGAAGCGCCTTTGCGGGCTTGATCTTTTGAGGGAAGAAGCAATGAAACACCCCATGCTCCGGCGCCTCGGCGCAGCCTTTTTGAGCGCACTCCTGGTCGTCACGTCTTGCCAGACCCGGCAACTGAACACCAGCCGCGCACTCGATGATGCCTCTAAGCCCAAACCCACCTTTCCCGTACACAAGGCCTGCATGGGTATTCAGGGCAATGGGTACATGTTTTCCAGCCACCTGGGCACGCTCATGGCCATGTTTGAAAATGGCATAGAGCCAGCTGTGATTTCGGGGGGGTCATCTGGAGCCATCGTGGGGGCCATT
>JANQPW010000096.1 GCA_028285285.1 Silvanigrellales bacterium | reverse complement strand
TTGGGCACGGCAGCCCTGAGAGGAAAGTTCAACTCGTGAAAACAGCGCCAGCTCCGTCAAACTCCTCCCGTGCTAGTCGAACTGCCTATTGCGTGCGCATGTCGGCCATTGGCGACGTGGTGATCGTGAGCCGAAGTCTCCTTGCCCTGAAGGAAGCAGGCTTTCACGTGGTTTTTGTGACATCCAAACACCTCCTTCCCCTAGCCCAGCGCATGGACTTTCTCGAAGAGGTGATTGGCCTCGACTCGAGCTCGATGGAGCACTGGGTTCGAGACAATGGCGGAAAAACCTGGATTCACGAATCGCAAATTCGCCAGCGCACCGAAAAAGCTCAAACAGTGCTGGTTGACTTCCATTGCACCTCGCGCAGCCGACGCGCAATTTCACGCCTGCGGGAAACCGGAATGGAGTGGAATGATAAAATAACTGTTCCAAAACGACGACTGTTTCGTCAAAGCCTGCTTGTGAAAGCCAGCCTGAAAAGCAGATTGAAAGGGCAATTCTGTGCAAACGAGTCTGCCGTTTTGCCCCACCTTCAATGGATAGGTGAGTCGGTTTTGAGTCTCCAGCTCGAAGCCCTTTCTCGCCTTACAGGAAAGAGCTTTGTAGAGTGGCAAACGGAGCGAAAAAAGAGTGATGCAAAAATCTTTCCCTCCGCCATTCTCCCAAAAGAAACACCCTCCCACGATGTGTTGCTCTTTCCAGGGGCCAGTTTGCCTCTCAAAAAGTGGCCGCTCGAAAACTGCGTGGCCTTTCTCAATCACGTGCTCAAGGGAAAACACAGCGCGGCCCTTCTGGGTGGTGATGAAGAAAAGCAATTTGCTGAAGAATTGAAGAAACAGATTCCGAAACTTGTTTCTTATGTGGGCGAAACTGATCTGCCACAAACCCTTTCAATGATTCAAGCCGCCAAGTCCGTGGTCACCACAGATAGTTTTCCGGCTCATGTTTGTGATGTGTTGAACAAACCCTGCGTCGTGCTTTTTGGAGCAACGTCTCCTCGCTTTGGATTCATGCCCCACTCTGAAAATGTTGAGATCCACTCGGTGAACACCTCTTGCAGCCCTTGCTCCCTTCACGGCAAAGGAAAATGTCACTTTGATAACTTCAAGTGCATGACAGAACTGGATGGGGTGTTGGTGGCCCGTCGCATTTTGGAAATGATCTGATCTTCGAAGAACTTCTCCAATTCAACCGTAGATGTTAAGACGCCTCTCAGACCTTCCCACGAAAATATTTGCGGAAACCCGCATGAGCGGAGCAAAACTTTGTGCGGAATAGAGAAACAAATGTTTAGCATCACACAGGGAGACACTATGAAACTGAAACGCTTCCAAAAGCTCGCACCTCTTGGAGTTTCCATCTTTGCCCTTTTGTCGGTTGCCGGGTGCAAAGGTCAAGATGAAGAAAACAAACCCACTGAGCCCAGCCCCCAAACAGGTGGACCGCAGCTCACAGAGCCTCCTCAAGAGGAGAAGGGTCCAGAAGAGGGTCCAAAAAACATTGCCAACATTTTGGAAAGCGCAGAAGCAGTTCAAGGTGAAGGGGCCCGGGACTTTCCAGAAACCGTGATTCTCAACAACGCCTTGGCTGCTGCTCGCGAAAGCGGACGCCCTTTGCTCGTTGACGCCACGGGAGCCTGGTGCCCTCCCTGCCAGATGTTCGACACAGCCAAGAACAATGGCGACGAAACCATGGACGCCGAGACCTTTCAA
>JANQPW010000095.1 GCA_028285285.1 Silvanigrellales bacterium | reverse complement strand
ACTTCTCAATGTATTTTCTCGGCCGGCGCGCAGATAGCTATTCCAACCCTTTCGTGGGAGGTCTGAGTTTCGATGCTCAAAACAGCGTTCCGGCGAAGGCCGCAACCTATGAGATGCAGCGCGATGGGGATTTTTTGAAGATTCTCGATGGGGAGTTTGAGGGCTATACCCTCGCACCAAGCGCGCCCAGGCGAGATCCGGCCTTCTACGGGCAGTTTGAAGATTTCGATCTGGATCTTTTGGAGTCTCTGAGTGACGACGAGCTTGTTGCTCACCTTTTGGAGCGAGCCCACACGGAAACTCGGAAGTTGCGGGAGTTCTATGACACAGAAGGCCGCGATGTGTTTTGCGATCGCTTCCTTCAAGAGCTCGTGCCTTTTCGGGCTCAGCATCTGCAGGCTATGGGCATGCGAGGGGCTGCCTGGCTTGTTCTGAGTCAGCGAGGCGTGCAAGACATGGCCAATCTTTGTTTTTTTGATGTGTACCCAATGGAGCTTTTTGATCAGACAATGGCCCGTATTGCCGAGGGGCCGGATCTCGCCGTTCAGTTTCTAGAACGATCTCGCGAGCGGGGTGAGTTGCTGCCCTGGCCTGTGATGGGAGCTCCCTTTGGCCAGCTCATCACGTACCCGGCAGCGGAGTTTGCCGCAGATGTTTTGGCAGAGCGAGACAGCGCTTCTGCGCTCACACTTCCCTTTTGGAATGTGAATGGCAATTCATCGACAAACATGAATCGGAAGAGAGCCGCGGCCGTTCTGAAGACCTATTTTTGTGATGATCTCATACCGCTCAACGTTCCGGCTCCTTCCGACGACCATGGTGGCGACGAGCATGGTTCTTCCCCTGCCTGTCAATCATGCCACTACAAGCTGGATCCCATGGCAGGATTTTTCCGCGAATATGGTTTTTTTGGATTTAACTTCGGTGCTGACTTTAACGCCGTTTTTGACCTGGGCTTTCGGGCACAGTACGGCTTCGCCAATGAGGTGGAGCAGTATCTCGTGTTTGACGATCAGGCCACCCTGGTTGACGAGGGTTTGAGTGAGTATAAGAACCAATGGCGGGTTGATCCGTCTAACCCCGAATCGGCTTGGAATGTGGGTTACATTCGCTCAAACACAGACAGCTCCCTCAACAACTATGGTGAAAGCCTGGAGGATCTGTTTGCAATCATCAAAGCCGCCCCCGAATCAAGGCGTTGCCTGACAAAGCGGCTGGTTGACTATCTTGTGGGTGAAGGGCAGCTCTACGATCCGGAGTGGATCGATCAGTTGGCCATGGAGTTTGACACGGAGCAGAACTCTTCCCGAGCTGTGAAAGCCATCATAAAGAAGGTTGTGAAGAGTCAGGCTTTTTCGCAGCAAGATCCCGATCCCAGCGTTTGCTATGACAGGATCAACCCCGACTCGCCGCTTCCCTGTGAAGTTTCCGCTCTCTTGCAACGGAACTGTGTGCAGTGCCACACCGGTGAAGATGCTCAGGGTGGTTTGGCTCTCAACACATGGATTGAGGTTGAGGGTGCGACGGGGTTCCGCCACGTGGATGAGGCCGGTCAGCAGATCGCTCCTGCAGAGACTTTTGCTCGCATTCAAGACAGCCTTGTGAGCACAGATGTTAATTTGAGAATGCCACTCTCTCGACACATGTCACCGCGCGAGCGAGAAGAGCTCTTTCTGTGGATTGAGTCTCAGCGAGAATTGGCCAGTGGCGAAACAGAGGGAGAAGAAAAATGAGAAATCTCATGGGAGCTGCAGTGGCCGCGCGACAATCGGTTGCGCTTTTGGTTGGAGGGCTCTCCGCCCTCGTTTCTCTCGCTGCCTGTGGCGTGGGAAAGACTCCAGACGATTCCCGTTTGTTGAGCAGTGGGCAGCCTCTGGGTCAGCTTCGTGGACATTTTGCTGTGAGTCAGACCTTTCGAGACTTCGTTTTTAACTCTCCCTCGTTCACCTATGCAGGTGTTTTGGGCTCAGGTTCTGAGCAGAGCTTGCGCGTGCTTTTGGGAGCATGGCAAAGCAACGGCACAGAGAGCCGTTATGAGAACGGTGTTCCGAATGCCATCAATATGTTTCTTTATCAGAACATCAACAACCGGGTTGCTTTCGGGCTCAGAGAGGCTTGCAGCCAGGAAGCGGTGGGAATTGGTGGGATGATCTTACCTCTTCACGGTGAGTTTTCTGCTGTGGCACAAGGCTTTTGCCAAGCGTCGAACGAGGAAGAAGCTGCCTCTGCTGCCCAGGAAATTTGGTACCTTTTGGTGGGCTATGAGCGACCAGAAGATGGGGCCGAGGTTTATCGGCTCTACCGGGCAGCCTTGTCTCAAGGCGATGTC
>JANQPW010000080.1 GCA_028285285.1 Silvanigrellales bacterium | reverse complement strand
GCCAGGGCACGCCCGGCATCATTACAGCCTGTTTCTGCCGAGTGTTGAGGCTCTCTTCACGGGTGACACCTTCGGCTTGGCCTATCCCGAACTCACAGTGAACGGGCAGCCCTTTGTGTTTCCCACCACGACCCCAACCGCCTTTGAACCAGACGCATTGGAGCAATCCCTCCAGAAACTGGCCGACAGCGGGGCTCAAACAGCCTATTTGACGCACTACGGGGCTTTGTCGGAGCCGTCATCACACCAGGCCGCACTCGTGCGCAGGCTCCGCAAGCTTGTGGAACTCACAGAGGGTGTTCGGGGGTTGGAGAAGGGTGTTCAAGAACAGAGTCTCATGAAGTCTTTGAGAACCTGGGTGGGAACGGAGCTCCAAAGCCACGGGATCGAGCCTGAATTCGGGCTCGGAATTTTGCATTTCGACTTGCTTCTCAATGTCCAAGGCTTATTGCACTGGCTTCGACGCTCTGAAAAGTGAAGCGAGAGACCACTCAGAACAAGAAGTCGACCGCTCAGAATCGGGGTGTGGTGAGCTCACAACGAACTTCCTATCTTGCGTCATGGCTTGGACTGAACCAAGCCTCGAACAAAAGGAAGATATGATGAAGGGAAAGATTCTCAAAACCGGAATTGTGGGGCTCGTGTTGACGGCTGTTCCGGCCGGTGTCGCTTTTGCAGACTTTGGAGCTTTGCTGGGCAGTTACAGCGGAACTGGTCAGTGGAACGGCAACTCCGAGGGACGATATCAGGTCGCCGCGACCATTGAGCCGAGCAAGGTTTGTTCCACATATTCCTGGGAAAGTGGCTCTTCTGAGTTTTGCTTGGTGGCAAGCTTTCTTTCAGACACTGTGTATCACACACCCTCCGGTTATGGCTTCTGTGAAGGGAATGCTTGCACCTTTCGCGTCCGCACACCAGATGGTTTTGTGGAGGAGTCTTTCTCTGTGGAAAATGACCAGCTCCTCCGCAGCGGCATGAAAAGCGCCGATGGTTCTCTCATTCGCTGGACGGAAGTCTTGGAAAGACTTCCCTAAATGAAAGGCTTGGGAGCGGGAGCAGAGGAGACCATGGACAACAAGTGGAAGCTCTACAGAAACTATCTGGTCAAGTATGGCGTGCGCAACTTTGTGTGGGCACCACTCCCTGTTTGTTTGGCCACGGCTTCGCTCTTTTGGGCTCTCACTCCCTGGCCGGCGGATTTTGGTGAGTTCCTCATTTATGCAGGGCTGTACTATTTTACCATCAACGTGCCTCTCTACCTCTGCTACGCAGTTTTCTATGCACTGTTGACTCACGCGCAGCCTCAGAGTGAACGCGGTTGGAAGATCGATCAGGGGTTGTGGGTCCACATCGTTTTTATGCTGTTCGCTGTGGGAACGGGCGTGAGCGTTTCAGAGTGGGTGATCCGCTCCTTCTTGCGACCCGATGGCCCTCACGAAGGCACCCAGTGGGCCCTTTCTTTGGTGACGGGGCTGTTGATTGGTTTGCTTTTCACTTTCATCTATGGCTACTTCAAATCTCGAAGCCTCGCCGTTGAGCTGGAGCGAGACAATTTGGAGGCTAAGTACAGTTCTCTGCGCGATCAGATGCAGCCGCACTTTCTTTTCAACGCACTCAATGGTTTGGCAGAGCTCATTGAAGAAAAGCCGCGGCTTGCCTCTCGTATGGCCACACGCCTCTCCGATGTCTACCGCCGCATTCTCGAGGCTTCGCATCAGAACACCTGGCCCCTCTTTGTTGAGATCGGTTTGGTGGAAGACTACCTCATGTTGCAGCAGATGCGTTTTGGAGAAAGGCTCAAGTTTGATGTCGACAGCAGTCTGCTCGAGCGAAAGCTGCCCATTCCGTGCCTGATGCTGCAGACCTTGGTGGAGAACGCGATCAAGCATGGAGTGGCGCCCAGTCGTGAAGGTGGAGAAATCTCGATCTGGAGCGAAAGCAAGGAAGGGGTTGGCGACCTTCAGCTTTTTGTGAGCAACTCCGGAAAAAAATGGCAAGGGGGTCATTCAGAGGGAACGGGTCTGAAGAACACCCGTGCTCGCCTTGAG
>JANQPW010000070.1 GCA_028285285.1 Silvanigrellales bacterium | reverse complement strand
GTAGAGACAAGATATGAGAGAAAGTCTCAGAATTACCTGGGTATGGTTCAACTGGCATCAGCAATCATACTGTTTCGATATTTATGAGACCGCTTCTAGTAAAGAATACAGATACTCCTCGGAGCCAACACACAACAAGAGTCTTGGAGTCGTATTGCTGCAATTTTTCCATCTTGCACCTGACAACACTGCTCCAAACCAGAATGATCCAAATTCACCACTTTGCCTTCATCGCTACGATTCCAGTAAACAAAGCACACGGAACCACCTCCTGATGCCTCACTTCGCTTCATAGCCAGCACTTCGTCATCCACATCCATAAAGTGAAGAGTGGAGCTTCTGAGGGCCGGCAGTTCAGCCCTCAATCTGAAGAGATCGGAAAGTTTTGAAAAGAACGCCCCCTCTTTTTTTCCAGATTCACGCAAAACATCGGTGAGCGCTGCTCGGCAGTTCGGATCACGCTCCCCCGCCATCAAGTATTCATCACCATAATACAAACAAGGAGCGCCCGGCATCACAATCATCATTGCCCAAGCAATGAGAAGTTCGTCTTCCCTTTCTGAGCACAACGAGAACAAGCGAGGAGTGTCGTGGGACGTGAAAAAATTCATCTGGGGGCGCGGACCCATTTGACCAAAGCTATCAATGGTTCTTTCGAGTTCGTGCCGTACCTGCTCTGTGCTTTCTATTTTGGGAAACTCCCGGTAGCCGGTACCCTGAGCCAACTCAACCCGAAACTCGGAAAATGCAGCTGCCATGATCGTTTTTCCAAAGGGGTAGTTCATGAGCCCATCAAATCTCGTGCCCTGGAGAAACTCGGGCGCTGCATGCCAGATTTCGCCAACGATATAGCAGTCTGGGTTCTCCTTCTTGACTGCGGCGCGAAAACCCTCCCAAAAGCCCTCAGTTTCGATTTCCGTGGGCACGTCAAGTCTCCAACCGTCAATGCCTTTCGATACCCAGTGCCTTCCAACTGCGTAGATATAGTCACGCACCTCGGGATTGTCGGTGTTGAGCTTAGGCAACATGGGTAAATTCCACCAGGCTTCAAACCCATAAGCCTCAAAGGCGTTAACTCTGTTCGCCTCAATTTTTCTGCGGTCGGGGTAGGCAAGCAACGTGCCACGCTCCTCCAAAAACTGGCGATTGATAAAAAACCAGTCGACAAAGGGCGAATCAAGTCCATTTTCAAGAACATGTGCAAAGGCATAAAAGCTTCGACTTGTGTGGTTGAACACACCATCGAGCACCACACGCATGTCCCGCTTGTGGCTTTCCGTCAAGAGGAGGTCAAAAGCCTGGTTGCCTCCCAAAACGGGATCAACCTCAAAGTAGTTGTGGGTGTGATAACCATGGTTGCTTTCAGAGCTAAAGATCGGATTCAGATAGAGGGCATTGCAACCCAGAGATTTGATGCGATCAAGGTCGTCAATCACACCGTACAAATCTCCTCCCTTTGTTCCATGGGGAGTTGGGGAGCTTTCCCAGTTTTCAAGCCGCTGCATCCCGATCGGAGTGTGTTCAGCGCCCCTTCTGAGACGGTCGGGAAAGACCTGATAAAATAGGGCATCCGGAACCCATGAAGGATAGGCATTGGTATGGACATCGCCAGCTTCACTCATAGTCGCCTCCTGGGAATGGTCTCGACACTTCTATTCAGGTGTTGCCATCACACCATCAATTACAAAATCGAGGGTTGAAAACGGCCGCGGCTTCATCGGGGTATTCCCAGGTCGGTGACACAAAGTTCAGACCGAATGCTCGGAAAGAAACGGTCATGGAATCGAGAAAGTGATGTGTACCCCGGATGAAAAAGAAATACCATCCAGGCACATTTTCAGAGTTGAGCCAGTATCGAGTGCCAGCCTCAGTCTCCGCATAAAATGCGACTTGGTAGTTGGCCTGATAGTTGTTCGACTTCAACTTCACCCGATATGAAAAGGTGTTTTCAGCATCAAAAAACTGGGGAAGTTCGACTTCGCGATTGGTGTAGTCGGCGCCTAGGGCACCTGGAACCTCTCGGCTGTCAAGTGCACGGACGGTTTTGAGACCTGAATCAAGCAAAGCGGGATGAACCCGCAGCAGAAGGTTGAGGTCGAGGTCGCGACCACTGGGACGGGTGACTTGGATCTTTTCTATGAAGATTTCACAGTTCGTGGCTGTGAACTCAGCGGCAGAGGCCGCGCTAAAATCTGCGCCTAGTCCCAAGAGAGCAAAGGCTGCTGAAAAGTACTGTTTCATGTTTCCTCCGATGTTCTATCACTCAATTGAATTCAGCCCTATACCAAGGGAACAAGTCATTCAGCCACACACTCACTGAACTGAGCAGAAAGCCAAACCCAGCCGACGCTAGCCAACCATTACAAGTGTCCCCTGTCGGATTCACTTTTCCCACTGAGTCGTAAAATTGAGTCTCAATTTTCTATGTCCGCTGTAAATTTTTGACAAGATCAGCGCTAACATAATGAAATCACATATCCAGCGCTTCTTCAGGCCTCAAGCCGACTTGACGCGAAACTCTATTTCCAAATATGATGGAATTCGGAAATAGAGTTTCATACAATGGTAAGCTCATGCAATTTCAAAGAAAAATTGATCTGGTGGCTTTGACTTCACGCCGCTCGTGCTTCTTGTTTGGCGCACGCGCAACTGGCAAGTCAACGATGATTCGTCAACAATTACCTGATGTTCAGGTTATCGATCTCCTTGACGCTCAGATTTTTGGGCGATTGCTGAGAAATCCGACCCTTCTTTCAGAAATGACGGAGGCAGACTCGTTGGTGGCCATCGATGAGATCCAAAAAGTGCCTGCCTTGCTCAACGAAGTTCACCGGCTCATCGAAAGTCGGAATCAGAGGTTTTTGCTCACCGGATCTTCTGCTCGAAAGTTGAAGAGAGGGGCGGCTAATCTGCTGGCCGGTCGCGCTCGCAACGCCTCTCTCTTTCCACTCACATTCCCAGAGATTGAGACAGTTCAAGAGTTCAACCTGTTGACTTACCTCAATACGGGTGGCCTACCTCAGATGTACGGGGATCCAGAAGCACACATTTTTTTGCGCTCTTACGTTGATCTCTATCTACGAGAAGAAATTCAGGCAGAGGCTCTGACCAGAAACTTGGGTTCCTTCGCTGAAACTTTGGACTCTTTGGCATTGTCTAACGGTCAGGAAATCAATGCCGCTTCAATTGGATCAGACGTTGGAGTGACGGGTCGCACAGTGTTGAACTACATCCAAGTTCTTGAAGACACACTCATCGCCTTTCAAGTTCCGGTGTTCCGAAAGACCAGGAAACGCAAACCCATCAGTCGAAAAAAGCTCTATTTTTTTGATCTCGGTGTCACAAACGCTCTTTGCAAAAGATCAAGAATTGAAAAGGGCAGCGAGACTTTTGGCCCAGCTTTCGAGCACTTCTTGATGCTGGAAACCAGGGCAGCGCTGAGCTACCTGGGAAATCAAGACACACTCACTTACTGGCGAACCTCAACTGGCTTTGAAGTCGACATGGTCATTGAAAACCACACAGCCATTGAAATCAAATCTACCGATAAAGTCACAGAAAGACATCTCAGAGGTCTACGGGCCCTCAAAGAAGAGATTCCAGAAATGTCGTACGGTATCGTGTCATGTGACAACATCGAAGGTCAAACAGAAGATGGCATTCAAATCATGCATTGGCGCACATATTTGAAAAAGCTGTGGGCTGATGAACTCAAGTGTCGCTAAAAGATCACTGATCATCAAATTCTTGGTGGAATTTTCGTAACTCTTCCAACATTTTCTCAGCTCTCTCTAGAGCCGCTGAAGACATTGCTTTTGCTTCTGCGTCCGTCCAAGCGAACTTTCCATCTTTGTCGGCAATCAGGTGCAGTCGACCCAGACAGGTGTCCGACACTATCTGATTCATGAGTTCAGGAATCTGATCGGGAGCCAAGTACTGCTTCATTTCTTCGAAGATCTGATCACGCGCTTCGTCAAAAGCTTGCAACTCATGGTTGACTCCTCCCATCAGCGTTCTTGGTCCGCCTCTGGCACCCTCGATGATGCGTGCCGTGTTGAAGTAAATAAACGCTATGAGCAGTTCGATCGGCTCGTCGAGATTTTCAACTGGATACTCATAATCCAAGAGATCCATTGTGTGTTTCCTACGAAACTCCGCTTCAAGCGAATTTGAATCTGCGTAGAATGAGGAGATGATTCTCTCAGGGTAGAGAAACGTATGCGCTCTGTCGTAACGGCGAAGTTGTTCAAGTATCTCAACCACAGTAGTCGCCTCGAAAGACCACGTCTCCAAGACGCGATTTCCAAACTCAACCTGAATGATTGGTTCGGGTGGACCCTTTTTTGAAAATTCGTCTTCTGGACTTTTGTTTTCGACCACATCTGAGCTGGACGCTTGGTTCTCTTGTTTGTTCAAGATGAAGTCTGCCAACTCTTGAACAAAAACTCTAAGTGAATGCACAAGGCCACCTTCTTCCTGGTCCTCTGTTCGGTTTTGGTCCCTTCCTAAACCGAAAAAGTGCACTAATGCGGACAGCACTCTCTTGATATCTCTTCCGTTCTTCTGGGGGCTTTCCTCTCTCTCATTCTGATCTGTTTCAAATTCTCTCTGACTCTCAGGCGGCTTGATTCCGTGCCGATGGAGAAGCTCAGCCACTTCTTCATCGGACTGAGAGACCTTAAAGAGGGCATCGACGACAGCTTTGCTGGTCGCTGGGTAGCGGTTGAGAAGAGTGATCCGAGTTTGTGGATCTTTGAAAAAATCGGTCACTCCTGCTTCATCAACAGCTTTCTCAGGGTGGTAGACCCGAATCAAACAAATGTCTCGCCGATGCGAAAGGAGAGCTGTGCGCAAGGCCGAGGGTTTGGCACTCGACAATGCCCACACGAGTTGTTTTCCCCTGTTTCTTGATTCTCGGAGCTCTCTCGGATTGCTGAGTGAGCCCTTTTTCAAGCAAGAGGTGGCGCTGAGCAAGATCAGAACCACAAGAGCAGCAACACGAATCACAGAACCTCCTGTTTCCTTTTTGAGCGCGTTCTGCTGGCTGACTTCACCAGCTCTCAGGTCTCTTTCAAAGAAACCACTTCGAATAGATTCGAAGAGGGAATGAAGTTTCCACTGAAGCAGACTTCAGGAGATTGTCCGCTCTCCAAGCCAATGCGACCATTTGCATAGACAGAAAAATCGTAGAACGACAGATAGACCACATCCCTCACTCTTCCATTGACCGGAGCATTGTAAAGATGATCCGCCGTGTAGTCAGGCAGATCTGATGTGCCCCCAGATATCGAGACCCCCGGCATTCGCTTTTGTTGAGCCTCGCGATTAGGTGGGTAGTTTTCACTTTTCACACAGAGGCTCGAATTGCGCACGGGTGGCTCCGCAAGGCCTCTGGCAATTCCAAGCATGAGTATGGCAGACTGCCGCAAAGAAAATTTTCCATCAGTACGGGCAGCAGAGGCCTCCTCGATGCGTCGAATGAGGGCTTGCCCCTTTGGAGAGTATTCGGTTCTCGTTTTTGGAAAGGACAAGCCTTCAATTCTGAAGTAGCGGTCTGGAAAAGTCAGGACAAAATTGGCTGTTTCACTGACAATTTTGAAGGGTTTGCCGGGTAGAAAAAGATTGGCAAGTTTCACACGCAGATTCGTTGGAGCGTCGCGGCCACCCTTTTCACCGACAACGACCTTGTTCGGATCCAAACTCTTTTGCTCATCAAAGTCCCAGATGTCAAAAAATGAGACGGTGCCAACGATTCTCCAATTGTCACCTTCATCGTTTTCATGAGGTTTTCTTGTGAACTCAACCCGACCGTTGATGTGAGCCCAGAAATTGCCCAAGGTTCCCGCTGGGGACGAACTCAGAACACTTTCAGTCAACTCAAAACCTTCAGGGAGAGAATCCGTCTTCTCGGCTTCGCTATTGAGCCTCATGACTCTCTCCCAGATTTCAAGATACTTGCCGTCGAACAAAACCCGAGGAAAAATTTTGACCATCTCTTCCTTGGTGAGTCTGTAGGTCTCACCCGTGCAATCTTGGTACCTGGTCATGAACTTTTCCGCCATTTCATTTTTCTCATGAAAGATGTCAAACCAGATTTGCCGATACCACTTTGGAATCAGAGGATTTGGCCGAGATCCAATACAGGCTCGGCCCTTTTCTTTTGAATCGGATGCGATTTCACCCGCCTCAAAAGACCTTGTTGCGCATGCCCCAAGGTAAATCGTCAAAAGAGAGAACGTGCAGATCCGCTGGAGCTGAATTTTCATGATTATCTCAATTCATCTTAGAAGAATCGCCTTCGTTAAGCCTACACCAACCAGTATGGCCAAAAAATCACCCTCCTCGACTTGTGCCAACGCGGAACACCTTGGTAAAGTACCACCCCAAGAGGAAGGTTTTGCTCGTCCAAAAGAGAAAACATATTTCCCAAGTCAACATTCTCCCACACATCGGTCGCTTTCACTTCAATGGGAAGATATTGGCTTCTGCATTCAACAACAAAATCGATCTCTCCTGACTTGAATTTAACCTTGCCGCTCGACTCCAAAACATACGGCTTATAATAATGAATCTGAGATCTATAGGGAATCAACTGCAGGCGTGAGCTCAATCGCGTGTGCACGATGGATTCAATGAGATGTCCTTGGCTCAAAGGATCTCTTGGAGGACCCATGAGATAGCTCACTATACCAGGGTCCACCCACGAATATGTGCTCAAGTACGATCGGTTTTCACTCGAGAAAAGCAGAGGCTTTTTCCCATGGAGGTATCCATGATTGAGCAGGCTATGGATCACCCGATTCACGGCGTCTCTCTTCTTTACCCCGG
>JANQPW010000069.1 GCA_028285285.1 Silvanigrellales bacterium | reverse complement strand
GAAGTGTTGGGTATGTAGCGGTGATCTTGTGTGCTCATTGAGTCTCTGTTCTCCCTTTATTGAGCGGCGTCTTCCTCAACATATTGAGTGTATGCAGCTGCATCTAGAAGCTCATCGGTTTTTCCCGAAATGCGAATGCGAACGAGCCAGCCCTTGTCGTGAGGGTCTTCAGCCAGCTCTTCTGGAGCGTCAATCAGCTCTTGATTGACCGCGATGATCTCACCATCAACAGGAAGATACAGATCACTCACTGTTTTCGTGGATTCAACAGTTCCGAAAGACTCACCGGCAGAAAATTTTGCGCCCACCTCTGGAAGCTCCAGATGAACGACGTCTCCCAGTTGCTCAACAGCGTACTTTGTGACGCCAATTTTTGCCTCGCCTCCCTCCGTTAATATCCACTCATGTTCCTTTGTGTACTTTCTGTCGTCGCTGTATGACATCGCTCTCTCCATTCAAATCAGATCTTTTTTTGCAGTTCCATCTTTGTAGAAAACCCGAGGCTGGGTTGTTACGGCAACACGTCGGCCCCGCACATCAACCCAAAGCTTCGTGCCAGCCTTAGCGAATTCCTTGGGAACTCGACAGAAACCCACTCTCCTTCCGAGTGTGGGGCTGGGCACACCACTGGTGACGACACCAATGGCTTGCTGCGCCGTTTCTTCCGAAAACAGCTCCGCACCGCTCCGAGGAACAGGGCCTTTATCAGCGGAAAACCCTGTGAGTCGCATCTGAACACTTGCTTTCGGATTCGCCATCTCATCTTTGACTTTGGCAAGTGCCTCCTGGCCCAGGAAACCACCCTCTTTGTGGAGATCCACCGCCCATCCCAGTCCACTTTCATAGGGGTGAGTGGAATCATCCATATCTTGTCCATACAAGCTAAAACCAACCTCCACTCGCAGCGTGTCTCGCGCACCCAGGCCACAGGGCTGAAGGCCCAGATCTTGGCCCACTTCACTCAGCCCCAACCACACCTTCTGCGCCTGATCGGCATCTAGGTAGAGCTCATAGCCCAGCTCCCCTGTATAGCCAGTGCGAGACACCAAAGCGGGAGCCCCCAGGATCTTGGCCTCTGTGAAGCGATAGTAGCCCAAACCTTTGAGATCCACCTCAGAAACGCGAGAGAGCAACTCTGAGGATAGCGGCCCCTGAACAGCAATCTGTGCGTAAAAGTCACTCACATTTTCAAAATGGGTGCCGTTGGCATCGAGGCGCTCCCGTACCCAAGCCGCGTCTTTTTCAACGTTAGCTGCATTCACGCAAATAAAATAAGCGTCGAGAGACTGACGGTAGACAATAACGTCATCGATGATGCCGCCCACCTCGTTGCACATCAACGTATAGAGGGCATGACCGACCTGCAGCTGGGCCACATTTCCTGTGACAAGCTGGCTGAGAGCCGCAGGAGAACCACGCCCACTGATCCTGAACTCGCCCATGTGGCTCACATCAAAAAGACCTACTTGTTCACGCACACACTTGTGCTCGCTCAAAAGCCCGGCATATTGAACAGGCATTTCCCACCCAGCGAAAGGCACGAGGCGAGCCCCGAGATCCTTGTGGAGAGAATGGAGAGCGGTTCGCTTCAATTCCATCGTGTTCTCCTCACCTTTCTGTTGACCAGCGGTGCACACCTCAGATCAGGTTTGTTTTTTCCTTTTGATACAACTCAATAGATTCACGCACAATCTGGAAAGCTGCATCGCGCCCAACCCACTCCTTCACCTCAACCGACTTCTTCTCCAATGCCTTGTAGGAACGGAAAAATTGTTCGATTTCGCGAATGAGGTGAGGGTTCACCTGCTCCAGTTGTTCAATATGTCGAAACTGAGGATCGTCGGCATGAACTGCCAGAATCTTGTCATCGACCTCACCACCGTCGATCATCTTCATGCCCCCCACAACTCTGGCGTTCATGAGGGTCATTGGAAAGACGGGCTCCTGACCCAACACAAGAATATCGAGGGGATCTTTGTCGTCGCAGTATGTCTGCGGCAAAAATCCATAATTCGTTGGGTAAAGCACAGAGCTCGACATCACCCGGTCGAGCATCAGCATTCCGGTCTCTTTGTCGATTTCGTACTTTTGTTTCGAACCCATGGGAATCTCAATCACGGCCGTAACCACTTCAGGGGCATTGCTTCCCAAGGAAACGCTGTGCCAAGGGTGTGTCGACATCTCTCTCTCCTCAATGCTTCGCAGACTCAAACTGCGAATTTATTGCATAAACGGAGGCAAAACACTAGGCTCAGCGGCTTCTCATGGAGAAAGTCATTGAACTCAACCACGCTCACCCACTTTCACACTCTCGACCCCCAGCACGCACTTGATGATCTGGATCTGGCCCTGGAATCTCTCGACAAGGAGCGTTGCACCGGTCGTATTCTTGCCCTGAACAGCCTTGAAAACCGAGTCTACCTCGTGGAACTGGAAGACGGATCTGAGGTGGTCACAAAGTTTTATCGCCCCAGCCGTTGGAGCCTGGAGCAAATTGCCGAAGAACATGATTTCATCAAGCTCCTGAACGACAATGAGATTCCAGCGGTTGGCCCGTTGAGAGCGAAATCATCGGGGCAAAGCATCTTCAAAACACGAGATGGAATCCTTCTCAGTGTGTTTCCAAAGGTTCAGGGCCGCCTCACCGATGAATTGAGCCTGGCCCAAGCCAAAGTCTTGGGCCGCTACCTGGCTCGACTCCACCGCCTAGGAGAGACCTTCCCCCTTCAGCACCGCCCCAGTCTCGACCTTTCCACCTTTGGCGACGACTCTCTCGATGAACTAGAAGCGAGTGGCCTCGCAAAAGGGCCAAATGCTGAGCGGTATCTCGCCATGGCTGATCAGTTTCTTGACCTTGCAGACCCCATCCTGCTCAACCGTCGGTCGCAAACGGTGCACGGCGATTGCCACGTGGGAAACATTCTTTGGCAAGGTGAAGCACCTTTTTTGATTGATTTTGACGACCTCACAAGCTGCCTACCAGCACAAGACATTTGGCTCATCGCTCCCGGCAGAGACACGGAAAGCCTCAAGCTCAGAGATGCTGTGTTGGACGGCTACGCCGAGTTTGGAAACTTCGACATGAGAGAACTCGAGTGTGTGGAAGCGCTCCGAGGGCTGCGCATGATCCACTACTTGGCCTGGATAGCGCGCCGTTGGTCTGACCCCATTTTCCCAGCCACTTTTGCCCGGTTTGGCAGCGAGGAGTTCTGGCAGGAAGAGACCCAAGCCCTCATGGAGAGCATGGAGATCCTCTCTACTGGCAGCTTTTGAGCTCAACTTCTTCAGGCACCGGACCCACTCCGCAGGAACTGCCGTCGGGCATAAAGAGCTGGATCCATTGCACCGGCTCGTTTTCATCGTGATAACAAAAGGCCTGGTGGGTGCCGCTGCCGCAAGGCTCGGCTCCCATTGCCGAACTCTTGGCCAAGTCTTTTTGGGCGCGTTCCAGCAACTCAGAGCGCCCCGATTCACCAAGGTACTCACCAGCACTGAGAACACGGTCTTCATAGTACGTGGCAAACTTGACATAAGAATAGTCGAGGCTTGTTTCCGGACCTTCTCCACTCAGAGTGTCAGCTTTGAGGGAGTTCTTGCAGCCCATGAGAAACAAAACACCCAAAACAACAGCCACAATGCTGTCACAACGGTGCGCTAACTTGAAACACTTCTGCATATGGAGCCTCCCTGCTTCGCACCCACCTATCGGATCGAAGGCGTCTCAGCTTTAAAATTCACAAACTGAGCGTCTTTTATGCAAAAATATCGGGCAATTCAATCAAATTTTTGTTGCTCAACAGGAGCTGAGCTCGATTCGCCGTCTGCGAGTCGTTGTCGCAGATCAGGCACGGTCGCAGAACTCCTAGCCGCGGCCTCTGGGTCGGTATCTGCATCGGGCAACCGAGCTGGAGCGAGCATGGTGAGAATATCGTCTCGGCTGAGATTCTTGAAGTTTTCCAAGTCTTCTTCCACAAATCGAGCGAAAGTCTCTTTCTTCCTCTTTATAATGAGATCAATGTGCTCTTCTAAGGTTCCTCGCGTCACAAGCTTGAAAACCTGAACATTTTTTTGCTGGCCAATGCGATGAATGCGATCGGTTGCTTGATCCTCTTTAGCGGCATTCCACCATCGATCGAAGTGGATCACCACATTGGCGGCCGTGAGGTCGATTCCTGTACCACCAGCAAGCAAAGATCCCACAAACACTTTCACCTCAGGGTTTTCTTGGAACTCTGCAACAATCTTTCCTCGATTGGTCGATTGACCGGTGAGACACACGTGGCGAATCGAAGAACGGTGGAGTCGCTCGGAAAGGCGGCGAACCATGCGGGCATATTGCGAAAAAATCACGACCTTTTGATTGCTTTCCAAAGCTTCTCCCAAAATCTCGTCGAGAAGCTCCAGCTTTCCGCTTTCCATGCCGTCATATTCATCATGAATCAACCCAGGATCATCGCAGATTTGCTTCAGAAGCGTGATCACCGCAAACACATGAACGTAGGGCACGGCCGCGCCACCACTTTCCCCCTGAAGAGAGTCGACAATGGACGATGCTTTGAGCTGCAACGCTTGGTCGTACAGAGCTTTTTGCTGAGGAGAAAGCTGACAATACCGGGTGTCTTCTACTTTCTCAGGAAGATCAGCCAACACATCACTCTTAGCGCGACGGAGTTTAAAAGGGTGAACAAGGCGTTTCAGCTCCAGAGACATCAACGGATTCTCTGCTGATGTGGTTTGCAAGTAGCGCTTTTTGAAGGCAGCGTCATCTCCCAAATAGCCAGGAACGATATAGTCGAACAACGTCTTCAATTCCAAGAGGTCGTTTTCAAGGGGTGTGCCCGTGAGACACAGACGCATCTGACTCGGGATCTGACAAGCAGCCTGATAGGTGCGCGTGGTCTGGTTCTTCACAAGATGAGCTTCATCGAGAACCACGACCGACCAAGTTTGTTCTGCCAAAAGGTCCACGTCACGCAACAAAACTCCGTAGCTGGTCACATAAACCTGACCAGGCCCTCCTCCCTGAAAGAGTCGACGTGAGCTCCCATAGTAACTGATCACGTCACACTCGGGAACAAACACACGGAGCTTCTCAAGCCAGTGATCAATCACACTCGTGGGACAGACCACCAAACTCGGACGAGCTGACAGGCTTTGAGCCTGTGTCCCATAGAGCAACGCCATGGCCTGGTGGGTTTTGCCCAAACCCATCTCATCCGCCAGAAGTCCTCCCAAGTGGTTCTCGTACAGCCACCACAGCCAGGCATAACCTTCCACCTGATAGGGTCGTAGGTTGAGCTTCGATTGTTCGAGCGACGGGGCCTGGGTTTGGGCTTGCGACACCAAGCCTGAGCAGAGCCGGCGGGCAACGTTCCCCTGACCAGAAATGCGACTGTCGGCAGCCAGGGTTTCGCGAAACCGAATGAACTCAAGCTTTGAAAGATGCATCTGACCCTTGGGATCAACCTTTCCAGCAACCCAGTCAAACTCCTCACCAACGCGCACCCAGCCAGAATCGGTCTCAATGTATTCTTTGCCCTGCGAGCGGGCCTGGAGAACCTCATAAAGACTGATACCCAGCTGAACGTCACCCTTTTCCGGGCCCTCAGACTTCGAAAAGCTGGCACCAACCAGCAGGGAGCCACCTCGATCTTCAGAGACCTCCAGTTCACTCACCCTCACACCCGTTGAAACGCTGAGGTGGCTGATCTGATCATCCAACACCACGGGTGCTGTTGTTTTCAGCATTGAAAAATCACCATCAAAGAGAGAAGCCACCACATCCGATTCCAGAACGGCACAGCTTGGATAATCTTGCCACCGTGCTTCGCGAGCACCTTCGAAAGCCTTCTCGAAGGGAACAAAACCAAATTTTCGAATAAAGAGTCCCGTTCGTCCCAGGTGTGCAGGTGCAATTTTCTGCCATGGCAGAACGGCGAGACGTTCCTCTTGGCGGAGAATCTCAACCGATTTCATCACACTGAAAACACCCTTTTTCGAACGTGATATCAAAAAGAACCGTCGCGCCACGAGTGCCTCAGACCATTCACTTTCGAGGCGCTCAGTGAGAGTTCCGGAGCTTCCGGGCCAACTGAGCAATGCAACACTGTCGTCGACTCCCAAGTGATATTTGATTTCTCGACCGTTGGGTTGTGAAACGGTAGCAGTCAGCCCGCCAGGGTCACGTGCATGTGCCAACTTCTTCAGAGAGTCCTGAGAAAAGAGGGCTCCACTTTGAAGGCGCATTTCAGATTGTGGATGGGTAGCCTGAGAGTGCTCCGATTCGTGAAAGCCGCTCATTGTCAGCTTTCGCCCTTGGCTCGACTTATCTTGGGCGGAAGCGTGATGAGCCACCCCTCCAGCAGAGGGGCCCGACTCCGGATCTTCTCGAACGGCGCCAGGGGAGAGAGAATCTTCAAAAGCGGTTCCCAGCAAAAGAGCTTCCGCCGTTCCGCCCGAAAGCCGGAGCCTGTCTAAAAACTGTGGTTCTTCCAAATCAACATACAAGCAAAAAGCCGCAAGATGAGCACATTTCAGACCACGCCTACGGTTGTCTCGACAGGAGCAGTCCATCCATTGGATACAACGGCCGTCGGAGTGAAACTTGACGTGGATCTTGAAACGTTCACCCATGCCTGCGCGGACTTCCGCTTGGCTGAGCTCACCAAAACTCTCAAAATTCTGAACACCACCTGCTCGGTAGATTGAAAGACCGGCCTCCCAACTTTCCTGGGAAAACTCATTGACAATAGATTCAAAAAAAGGAACCGACATCAACCCTCGCAGCTCATTTTTTCCGGCCTTTTGCCAATCGATTCTTCTGACGATCGAGGCGGTAGTAGTGAGCAAATGAATGCTGGGCCATGGAACTCGCGCGCACCAGCCAATCGTTCGGACTTGCAACGACAACACCTACAGAGAGACTGCGGTCACGATCGCTGGAGCCGTCTCCACCAAGGGGCGATCGCGGAAGCGGAGCAACCCCAGAAAACCAAGTGTAGAGCGTGCCTCGGTCTTCCATGTCTCTCAGGGTTCCAGTTTTACCACCAATTCCCTTGCGGTGTTTTCGGGTGCTCCGACGCAAAAAGTGGCTGCGACTAGTTCCCGAACGAACGGTCGCTTTCATGAGCACCATCATTTTTTCCGCAACTTTCTCGGACATAACACGACCGATAACCTTGGGAGTCGCTTCATAGACTATCTCATCGTTCGCATCAAAAGCTCGCTGCACCAGGAAGGGGGCCATCATATCACCGCCGTTTGCTATGGCTGCAGACAGCAGCGCAGCATGAACAGGAGACAGCTTGCTAAAACCAAACCCGGCACCAGCCTCGCCCACATCGAAGGTTGTGGCTGTTTCCAGCTGCGGCAAAGCTGCAAGGCTCGTTTCCAACAGCACATCGCTTGGAATGGGGCGGTTCAAA
>JANQPW010000055.1 GCA_028285285.1 Silvanigrellales bacterium | reverse complement strand
CACCTCCTCGATGACCTCCTCCTCATTGACCCTGGCGCCACCTGTTTCGACGCGTTCGTTGATCTTGCTGATGACTCCCTCAAGGCCTAGAAAAAACTGAAGCACTGTGGCCTTGTTGTTCTTTGTGAAGTTGAGGGTTTTGACCAGCCGCAGTGGTTCGGCTATGGCTCGCGGAAGAGCATTCGCATTGGTGCGGTTGGCATTGATCAAACCAGCGAGAGCAAAGGGGAGGTTGAGCGCATTGTTTTTCAGTGGGTTGGCTTGAGCCAGAAGATCTTCTTTGAGACGTTCCACCAGCTTGTCCTGAAACACGGAGAGAAGACGAGCCTGAATTTTCTCGGCAGTTGTGAGTTCTGGACGTTTTTTAAGAAAGACTCCGCCCACGAGTTCCGTGCTGGGCGAGAAAAACAAGGGAACGGAAAACTGGAGCGGCAATTGATCGCTAAAGCCCAACCGAGAGGCGTTTTCACTCAGTGTGGAGCTTGCCCATTGGGCGTGCTGATCAGCACCATCATAGGGAGAGTTTCCTGTGTCTTTGTCTTTGGAAAACTCTGTCTTGAAGAAAAAGTGGATGAACTCGGTGCAGTAAATATAAGCAATGCCCCGGATGGGTTCGATGCCCCAGGTGAAGAGGGCGTCAAACACACTGTCTGGAAACCGCTTGAAATTGACAAGTGCTCGTTGGGTGATGCCGGGTTCAAAGGCAAAGTTGGGCCGCACGATGAGCTGTTGCTCAAAATCGATGGGCTTCATTCTCAATTTGAAGACCATCTCCATGGCGTGGTAAAGGGGCACACCGTCTTCCCTCACCATGCCAATGAGGCCTGCGTGGTTGGTGAAGGCGGCAAACCCAGAGATCTCAGAAAGAAAGTCGGGCTGAAACTCTCCGTCGGAAGATGTTTGAAGCCAGATGTCTCCTTCTCTCAAGGTGAGATGATTCCACGGGAGGCCCGATTCCAAGGAAGTCACCTTTGCGTTCCAGTTTTCCTCGAACTCTTCGGACGTTCCCAATTGCCACATATTGACAATGTGTTTCCGCAAAACGGATTTGAGGGCTTTGATGGAAGGACTTTCCATTTTCTTCGTTTGGAACCTTGTCCGCAGCGCATCCTTTTTATCTGGGTCGTTGGCAAGCAGCACGTCTTCCTCAAGGGTGTTCAGCATGCTTCGGTGACCAACTCGAGAAAATGCAAAGGCATGATGGAGATGAATGGTCACCAGTGTTTTCATCATGGTTTTTCTTGCTGTAGCTGAGAGCTGCTCGGGCTTGATTTGGGAGCCCATGAGCCCCAGCACTTCTTCGAGGTGTTTCCAGTGTGTTTGTTGCAGATTGGGTTGAATCTTCACATGGGACGCAAAGCGTGGGTCGGAGAAGAGGGGGTCTTCGGGGTTGCGGGCGAGGTGTTGCAAGGCAACGCGGTAGGAAACACGGGTTCCCGTTTCCAGGGCTTGTTTGGCCCTTGAG
>JANQPW010000051.1 GCA_028285285.1 Silvanigrellales bacterium | reverse complement strand
TTCTTCTTACTTCCCGCAGCTGAGTCTGCGGAAGAACTCACACACCTGCCCGACCTCTCACTGTTTGGTCTTGACGAAGACTTCGTCTCACAGGTGATTGACCACGCCACACTGCGCTGGGATGTTGGAGTCGAAGAGCTTGACCGAAACTCGGGAACGCACAGGCAGCGACTCGAAGCGCATTTGGGAGATGATCTCCTCTCATGCGCCTCGAACCCTGAAAACTGGAAGCTCACCTCCATTAAAGTGGACCCGCGGCACAACCTTCTGACAGGTCACGTGCAAACCTGGAAGAAGTGGGTCGACGCAAACCACAGCAACCTCGAAAATGTGAACCACTCCATTGTTTACAAAGCTGTTGCCAACCCTATTTGTTCCCGTGAAGGTCGTGTGCAGCAGGCTCCCCTCTCCCTCCATCTTTCATTTGCCGGGCTCGATCTGCAAAACCCCCTTTCTTTGCGAGTCGGTCGGTTGTTGTTTGCCATCGAAGAACTCCAGACGGCGGGCCGCCCGTCTGAGTCAAATGTTGCGGCGTTGCAGCTCCTCGATGTTTTTGCGAGCCCGGAATACCAAGACCTGCGTCATGAAGTGCTTTCTCCCATCAGAACCATCAAAAACTGGAGGATGGAGAGAGGGGGTTTGCGGGATGAGGCTGAGTCGGCAATGCGGTCTCTTCTCACCCAAAGAATCTTGTCTTACCAATTTGAAACTGTCGACGACCTCTCTGGCGAGGCAGACCTTCTCGGGGTCTTTGTTCACCCTCTCCTTCGAGATCTCAACAGCCAGCAGTCAAATGAGGTGCTGGATCTGCTGGCCAGCAAAATGCGGCCAGCACTTCTCTTCTCCATCACGGTGTCCACCGAAATTGAAAACGGAAACGCCGTCTTTTCCCAACTCAGCGCACTGGAGGGGCTTCCCCTTGAAGAGGCTCAGCTCAACTATGGAGCGGAACGAGGAGCTCAGTTGGCTCATGCCTACTCAAGAGTCAGACCCATGAAGTTGTTGACCTCGGCATCGGATGTCGACAACGGCATCTTGACGTCGTTCTCAACGGCAGACTGGGGATTCTACAACACCTTTAACGAGTTGAATGAGGAGGAAATGCCATCCCGTTTTCCACATGATGCGGCTTCACAGCTCGCCCTCCAGTTCTTCGAAAGAAACGACTTCTACGTTGATTTCGGCGGCCGTCCAACAAACAAGAGTGCCTCTCTTCTGTCGCTTGTGGAAGGGCTTCGATCGTCGGATCACACCCACTTGAGCAGCGTCACTTGCGTGAGCTGTCATCGCCTTCAGCGGCTCGTGAACGCGGAGTCTCAGCCGCATAGCTTTGGAAACAATGCGGCCGACACCCGCATGCTGGGCACGAACCGAGACAATCACCTGGTTGTGAGTCCACGTGTGTTGCAGGAAGGTTTGGAACACAGCTCCTTCCTGAATGAAGAAGGACTCTTCTGAGAAAGCCTCAACGGAACAGGATCGTGCAATGGCAAGAACCTCTTTGAGTCAAGTGTTGGGGGAGCTCCTGGCGGAAAAACAGACCTCCGACTCTTCCTACACACTGCGCAACCTTGCTGCTTATCTTGAGATCAGCCCAGCGAGCCTATCGCAGATTTTGTCTGGCAAACGCCACGTCGGACCCAAGCTCTTCAAGCGCCTTTCGGAAAAGCTCGGAAAGGAGATTGACGAACGCTATCTGCTTTCATCAAGCCTTCTTCCCGACTGGGTAGCCCAACACCGAAATGTGAAAAAGGCTCTCGGGCTGTGGGAAGGAAAAGGGCAACGCTACGACCGTTCGGGAACAATCATCACCGACAACATCTTTGTTTCCCTCGAGACCTTTAGTAAAGAAAAAGAGATTCTCGTGAATTTATCGGTGTGGGAAAACGACAGCAAAACAATCAACGAAACAATGCGCCTCTATCCGCTAAACGATCTGTGCATTGGCGTTCAGCCTCAGACGGTTTTCCTGCCCATCACAGAATCACCCAGGTTCGCATTGACGACTGCCTGACCACAAGCAGCCGGGTAGACCCTTCGGGAAAGCCCATCGTGAAGGACACAGTTTTCATAGAAGAAAACAAGATGATCAGAACGGCCGTGTTTTTTGATCCCCTCGGCAGTGTGTCCGGATCAATGATCATGCATCTGGAGCGCATCGAGGAAAATTGAACAACAACTCGCCGGCAGCCAGCAGCTCCAATTTTTTCTCATGAATTCCAAGATTTTCTCCGATTCCCAAGAGGGGCTCGGTTTGGAAAAGGAGGAGGGAGCAAAAATTGCATCGTAATTTTAAATGGTTGACCGTTTTCCTTCCCACCGTGGTTGCAGGGTGCAGCGGCAGCGTTGAAACAGCCATTGAGGTTGGCACAACAGAGCAGGAAGTGCTCACCACGGAAAACCAACCCGCAAACTCTGAAACACCCACAAACACAAGCAAAGCCTTAGGTCAAAAAGACACGGAGACGGCAACCGAGACCGACTCCACAAACGAGAAAACCGATCAACCAGACACAACCGTCAATGAGAGCTCCACTAGCGGAACAGAAAACACCGCAACCGAGAACAGCAGTGGTAGCCAAACAGAGGCACCTTCCTTGCGTTTCGCCGGAACCGACCCCGTCACAGTGGTTGAAGGAAGCGCGGCCGAAATTCCGTTTGCAGCCGCAGCAGGCAGTGCAGAACTCAACTGTGGGGACCTCGAGGTCTCAAGTCTCGATTTTGGTGACACAAACCCCTTTGCCATCGCCGCGATCACGATCGCCACGGCAGCTGGCAATGATGGCTGTGTGCTCACACTCGACGGAGATGACGAACTGTCGGGTGGACCCTTTCTGGGGGATATCACCCTCAGCGACACC
>JANQPW010000030.1 GCA_028285285.1 Silvanigrellales bacterium | reverse complement strand
GAGTGTCACAACTCCCAACGACTGGGTTTCGCCGCGCGTGAACAAAGCGCTGCCATGAGTGCGTTTGAGCACGCCGACCTGGCAATCAATGTTGCGAATGTCGGTGGTGGTGCGGCCATCAATTCGGCGATTGTCTTTGAGAATCGCGGCTCGCATGATCTTGTAGCGCAGTTGATCAAAGTGGTAGCTGAAAGCCTCGGCTGATTCGGGCTCATCTTCTGTCACGAGACTCTCTCGAGCTGCGGTTTTCACTTCGTCGATGGCTGCGTAGCGCTCGGCTTTCACAGAAATGCTGTAGGCTTTCTTCAGCTTTGCAGAGAAACTTTTCTCGAGAGCCTTTCGCAAAGTTTCGTCTACCGGAGGCTCCGGTGCCTCGAGCTTCTCTTTGCCGCCGGCCGCTTTACGGAGTTGAACCTGTACATCACAGAGTTTTTTAATGTTTTTCTGCGCCAGCTCCATCGCTTCTAGAATTTTTTCTTCTGCAACAAAATCGGAGACGCACTCCACCATTAAGATGGCATCTTTGGTGCCAGCCACAAGAATATCTAAAGTGGCGCGCTCCAATTCTCGCTCGGGTGGGTTCAACACGAAGCGGCCATCGAGCTCCACAACCCGTACTGCGGCGGTGGGGCCGCCAAACGGAGCAGGGGAAAGATTCAGAGCAGCGCTAGCACCCAGCGACGCGAGCTCAGCGGGTGGAACCTCGGGGTCGTAAGAAAGCACGGTGCAGATGATTTGAGTCTCGTTGAGGAAAGTGTCGGGAAACAGGGGGCGAATGGGGCGGTCGATGAGCCGGCTCACGAGAACTTCGCGATCCGACGGCCGAGTCTCTCTTTTGACGTATCCACCTGGGATCCGCCCAGCGGAGTAAAGTTTTTCAATGTAGTCCACACTGAGGGGGAAAAAGCCCTGACCTGGCTTGGGCTCTTTGGCCACTGAGGCAGCGACGAGAACTTGGGTGTCGCCGGAGCTCACGATCACGGATCCCTGAGCTTGTCGGGCGACTCGACCCGTTTCGAGTGTGATGGTGTTGTCGCCAATCTTAACTGTTTTCTCAACTATATTAAACATTTTCGTCCCAATTTAAAAGGGGTGGAATGAGTGTGTTCTGAAGTGGCTTGGTGGCAACCTTGGAAACCGATGTCTGGACTGTCCCCACTCTTTTGAGTAAGAATACGATAACGGAAGGTTCATACCAAGCGCGTTGCGAACGATCAAGGTGCAAATCAGCACAAGATGACCTGCAGCCAATCACACTTGCAGAGGGAGGCGGTGATCGCCCATGTCAGTCTATAAAATTCTCCACTACCCCCATGTTCTGCTGCGAAAGAAGAGCACTCCGGTGACGACCTTTGATGCTGATCTGAAGACCTTTGTCGAGGGCATGGTGGAGACCATGTATGCCCACCAAGGGATCGGTTTGGCCGCCGTTCAGGTGGGAGTTCTCCGGCGCATTTTGGTTGTCGATGTCAAGCCTTATCTTGAAAATCCCGATCTGACCGACTGGCATGGTTCCATTGAGATGGAGCGAGAAGGAGAGAGCATTCCTTTGGAGTGGCCATTGCGACTGATCAATCCAGAGATCACCGAACGAGTCGAAGAGGTGCACTTTCCTTTTGACGGCTGTTTGTCATTGCCCGGGGTTTCTCTCACCGACACCAGGAGAGACAAGCGCATCACACTTCAAGCACGAGATGTTGAAGGTCGTGCCATCACAATTCGCTGCGAAGGCATTTTGAGCATTTGCCTTCAGCATGAGATGGACCATCTGGAAGGTGTGCTGTTCATCGATCGCCTC
>JANQPW010000029.1 GCA_028285285.1 Silvanigrellales bacterium | reverse complement strand
CCATCTCGTGGATGCTGGCCTGTGCCACCCAAGTTGGCCTGCTGGAGCGCGCCCACGCCTACAAAGACGCCGTGGCCAACGGAAAAGTTCCCACAGCTGGATTGTTTTTCTATCCTGTGCTCATGGCCAGCGACATCCTCACATTTGACGCAGAGAAAATTCCCGTTGGAAAAGATCAAGCACAGCACCTCGAATACGCCGCCGACATGGCGGGCCACTTCAACTCTGCTGTGGGTCAAGATGTGTTTGTGAAGCCCCAGGCGGTGATTCAAGAAACGCCCCTGATGATCGGCATTGATGGGGAACGGAAGATGAGCAAAAGCTACAACAACGAGATTCCCCTCTTTGGTGCGCCCAAAGTCATCGAAAAGCGCATCAAGAGCATCACCACCGACACAAAAGGGCTCGATGATCCCAAAGATCCCGAAAGCTGCACCATCTTCCAGATTCTCAAAACCTTCGCGAGCAACGAACGTGTTCAAGACATGCGCGAAAAGCTCACGCGTGGAACCGGCTATGGCTACGGCCATGCCAAGGCCGATCTCATCGACGCCCACAAAGAACGGTTTGGCCAATACAACGAAAAGTATGAGCACTATCTCAACAACTCTGAAGAAGTGAAGCGATTGCTTGAACCAGGTCGAGAGCGCGCTGCTGCCCTGGCCACCGCAACCCTCGAAAGGGCTCGGGAAGCCCTGGGCCTCAGGTCTTTGCTCTGACCCTGAAAAATCTGCCTGCCAAAACAAATGGTTGCCTCACACCAAACTTTTCAGTAGGGTAGTTGTTGGTTATCATGAAAATCAACAACTCTGGTGTTGAATGTACCCAAGAAAGCTCAACCTTCGAGAACTTCTGAAGAAAAAATCTCACTTTCTCTTCGGCCCACGGGCGGTTGGCAAGTCCACCCTCATTGCCACAGAGCTTCCCAATGCGCTTGTTTTTGACCTTCTCGATGACACAACCTTCAGAGATCTCCTGAGGCAGCCGTCACTCATTGGTGAGCGCATCACACCGAAACACCAAATCGTTGTGATCGATGAGATCCAGCGAATTCCAGAACTCTTGAACGAAATCCACCGGCTCATCTTTCAGAAAAAAGGCACTTTTCTGCTGACTGGAAGCAGTGCTCGAAAATTGAAACACGGTTCTGCGAATCTTCTTGCAGGCCGCGCTTGGGAAGCCAATCTCTTTCCTTTGACTTTTTCAGAGATCACCGACTTCGATCTTTTGAAACTCCTCAACAGAGGCGGCCTGCCTGATGCCTACCTCAGTGAAGACTACAAAAGGGAACTGCACAGCTATGTTTCGCTCTATCTCCAGGAGGAGGTGAAAGCCGAAGCTCTCACCCGAAACGTTCAGGGTTTTTCTGAGTTTCTAGACCTTGTTGGAAGGTCGAATGGGCAGGAAATCAACTACGAAAGATTCGCCGCTGACTGCCAAGTTTCCACGTCCACACTCAAAAATTATTTCCAAATTTTGGAAGACACGCTCATTGGCTTTCGCTTGTCGGGGTATTGCAAGAGCACGAAAAGAAAAGCCGTGAGCAGGGCAAAACATTACCTCTTTGATCTGGGCGTGAAGAATGCACTGACCAAAAGCTGGATCGAGGCCGAAACCTCACTCCTTTTTGGAGAGGCTTTTGAGCACTTCATTGCCCTTGAATTGCGTGCCTACCTCAAATACGCGGAGCGCGAGGAATCTCTGCAGTATTGGAGAACCACGAGTCAGTTTGAGGTTGACTTTGTGGTTGGACAGAAGCTGGCCATTGAGGTGAAGTCTTCAACGCTGGTGAATGCTTCTCACCTCAAAGGTCTGCTTGCCCTCCAAGAAGAGAAACTGGGCCACCGGCTCATCGTCGTGTCGCGTGATGAGCACCGCCGCACAACGGCAGAGGGCATCGAGATTTTTCCCTACGGGGAGTTCTTGACCGAGCTTTGGGAGGGTCGGCTGATTTGATCCAACCGCGGTGATCAGCGCTTCGGTGTGAGGTGAAACTTTGTGAGGAGCACCTTGAGCATCCGCCGGGAGTCTGTGTCGGGCTGGTCATTGTTGCCGCTCAATTGGATTTGCAAGTCACTGGAAATTGAATTCCCATCTTCTCCTTCGACCCTTCTCCTGCTGTAGGCATTGATCTCTCCTGAGTCAGGAGAGTCAATCTCGTGGGGCAGGAACCCGGTTCCAGAAAAGGAATTGTAGGCCATGGCAAACGGCCCCCAGGAGAATTGGTTGTAACCCACGTTGGCAGCTCCAGGTGCGATGATGCGGAACACAGCCTCAGGGCTGCCACGAGTTTGGTCCATCTTCTCGAATTGAATCGGATTGGGGGGGCTGCCCTCTGCAACCCTCACTTCCCATTCCCTCTCAAACAGAGGTTCAAACCCAGCCTGCAAATTGAAACCCTCGAAGAGGGCTGCCACGAGCCGATGTGAGAATGTGAAGTACTCCTGGTATTCCTCGGTCACTCGCACCTTTAAAACGGCATCACCAGTGAGCTGCAGATCCTCCAATCCCGATCTCTTTTTGACTAGCGAATCCACATCGACTCCCACAGGAGCGTAGGTGAATGTGAGCGCAGACTTTCCATCGATTCTAGGCGGTGGGTCTTGATGAAAGGAGTCTTTTTTGAGAGAGGCAGTGGCATTGAACGCTTCCACAATGGCCTGCTGCAAGCGCGCTTGGTGCTGTTCGAGTGTGGACACCTCCGCTTCGAAGGGATGAACAGAGTCTCTCTGGCCTCTCGAAGTTCTCACTTCACCCTCGTTGCGAGCGGGGGGATCAAAGCGAAGGTAGATCCGCGCCTCAGGAACCCACTTGCCATTGGTCACAAAACTCGTTTTGAAGTCGACCAGGTGGCGCAGAGGCAGAGAGCCAATTTCTGAATTCTGGTTCTTCGCCGTTAAAAGCCAATTGACACCCGTTATCGAGAGAAAGTTGTCTGGGTTATCCCTTCCACAAAGCATGGGGTGCATGGCCTCTGCCCGGGTGCACCACGTTTCAACCACGGTCTTTTCACCCGACTGCGCTGTCTCGGCCCCGGCCACCTTGGCTGATTTCGAGTCTCTGAGAACACACCCTTGTGAAAAAAGCAGGGCCATCACCGCTATGGAGCCCAGAACCCCAGGCAGTGAGTGAGGCTTTTCCAAGTTTCTTTGAGTCGGCTGCACAACGAATTCCTCCCGCTAAACGGCATGGAAGAGCTCATCGGCTGGTAGCAAGCAAACCTGAGAAGACTTTCAAACGTATGGCTCAACACCCGAACATCACATACGAAACAAGAATGATTTAAGTATCCCTGGAGATTTTCCGATACACCCTTTGTCCCCCGTGTTCGATCTCAGGAGATCTCCATGTTCCACTCTGTGAGCTTCAAAAAACTGGCCAACCTGCTTCGCCCAGCACGCGCCATTGCATGGCTGGTCGCAGCGGTCTCCACGCTCAGCATCTCCACCGTGGGCTGCAAGCTGGCCACGCTTTCCTCACAGAAAACAGTCAAGGCTCGGAACACCCAGGGGCAAGAGTTTGGTGCCGTGCCCGTGCCTGTTCAATCCGATCTCATCGGTACCGGCATTTGCGTTTACCAAATCACCGATGTTTCTCCCGAAGGCATCACCCAGTTCATGCAGCGGATGCAGGGCGGGGAGGAGTCTCGCTCTCAGATCACGGGAGCAACCCTGCTCACGAAAAACAAAATGTCACTGGGTAGCTTTAAGCAGCAAAAACTGCTTTCCGAACCCATCAAGGGAATCGCCCCCGGATTGATCAACCGCACCCTTGTGATGGTGGCCGCCGGCTCGGTGCTGGGTACAGGTATGGCTGCCAACCTTGCTGTGCGCAAAACAGTGAACACAGCTAAAGGCGTGGCCAATGCTGTCACCCCTGGCTTTCTGAAAAAGAAGAAACTCCCCCCAGGAAAAGCTTACAAAGGCCCATCTGTCACCTTGGGGCTGGAGCTTGTCGACGATCAAATCCCCGATGCCCAGCGCATGCTCGACGAACTTGTGGCCGGGCTGGCCCGTCAGGTCGAGGTGTACTCGAGCACCCAACAGCTCCGTGGCCTCAGCCAGCAGGCCCTCTTGAAAAACATGGCCAGCGCCAGTGGAAACAGCCTTGACTCCAACGGAATCAAGGCACTCAGTGCGGCTATTGATGACCCGAACTACGGAGCAGGCATCACCAGCCTCCTGAAAGACGCAACCAATCCGAAAAACGCATCAAAATCCTTTGACAACATTGCCAAGAGCTGGACAGCCGCGGCGAAAAACAACAAGGCCAAGCTGGGTCGCGCCCGGGTCATCAACAAGCTTAAGACCAGTGGAAACTTCGACCTCATTGGCGGTGTTGTGAACAAAGCCTCCAAGTCGGGAAGGGCCGATGAAATCTTCCAGGGTGTGCGGAGTCTTTCCATTACCCGCACGCAAGAAGCGAAAGTTCTGCGGAGTGTTCGAAAAAGCCATAGTCTCTCGGGCCACTTTACCAAAGCACTCAAAGGCAACGGGGCTGACATGGCAAACTTTCTGAAGGTCAACTCACCGAAAATGGCGAAAAACGTTGCGGAGGCCGACAAAGCCCTTGTTGATTTGGTGCAGCAGGGCGACAACGTGTTCCCGCGCAAAAAGGGCCCCCTTCGCAATTGGTTCAGAGGGAAGCAGGGGAAAGCTGCAGACGAGGCGCTCGAACACGCCAATCATCTCAAGACCAACTCCTACGCGGTGCTCGACAATGGAGGCGCTTCCGCGGTGCGGGAACTCCAAGAGCGCGGGGTCAAGCAGATCGACGAGTTCCTCCCCCTGGGAACTGTGGGAGACGAGTTGGCGGAAGCCGCATCTAAGTCTGGTAACAGCGTTCTCACTAAGGGGAAAGCGTTTCGCAAGGCAGGAAGCAATGCCCTTTTGAGCCCCCTCAAAAAGGCATTCAAATACTGCGCTGATCTGGAAGCCAATATTCTGCGCACGGTGTTGCAGTTTGGTACCTGCATGGCCGGAGGAGCCATCACGGCTGGTTTTGTCGACGGCGCGCTTTTCGAGCCTGCCACCCAGGGCTTCGCACAAGCCGACACAAACTCCGCCTTCGACAACCCAGACATCCTGCAAGAGTTGGATATCGAGACTTACGACGCCTACGTGAGTGCTGTTTCGAGCTTCGCCGCCGACACCGAAGAGCCCTGCCCCGCCGTGGGAGTGAGCGTCGATGACTCTGGGAGCAGTCTTTCCACTCCCGACACCGATCTGGGAACACCGGGTGGAGACATCCCCAGCAACACCACCCCCCCTAACGACTTCGTTCCTGACCCGGGGCCGGGTGGTGACGAGCTCCCGAGCGCACCCGAAACCGCTCCCAATGAGGAAACTGTTCCCGCGACAGACGATATCTTTGGATAAGTGGGGCTCCCTAGCCCACGGGTAGGTTCCACTCTTCCAGGGTCTTCTTCACTGTAGACAAGAACAAACCACTGTCGGATCCATCCAACACGCGGTGGTCGAAGGAGAGCACCACATGGCAAGTGGTGCGAATGGCAATGGCGTCGTTCACCACCACAGGCTTTTTCACCATGGCACCAATGCCCATGATGGCCACCTGGGGCTGGTTGATGATGGGCTGTCCAATGATGGTGCCAAAGCCGCCGAAGTTGGAGATGGAGAAGGTTCCGCCC
>JANQPW010000022.1 GCA_028285285.1 Silvanigrellales bacterium | reverse complement strand
GCCTGAAAGCTGATCCTGGTTTAGCAGAAGTTCTCGAAGGGTTTGCCAATCTCTTTCTCAACCACACAAATCCCTCAGAAAGCCCGGGCTTGGGTGATTCAACCCTCATGGCGGGTGGTGTTCTCCCCATCTCTTGGATTCAAATTGAAAATCAAAATGTCTTTCTCGGCCGCACTTATGCCATTGGTCGAAACACACCGCTTGTCGGGAAAGACTCTTTGGCCGGCGACGCCTCTGTGCTGTTTCACACGTATATTCTGGCGGAAGAGATTCACCTTGACGGAAAAAATCGAAAACCCCACGTCTACAGTGCCCCTGGCAACCGGTTCCCTCCCCACTCGCCTCACTTTCTCCAGGGCCGATTACGGGTAGAGGTGATTCCTGTGAGTCTTCGCCAAACCCATAAGGGCAAGCCGATCTTCGAACTGTCGGGAACATTCTCGCAAAGGTACGGAGATGTGCAGCATGAAAAGAGCCGCACCCTTGAATTCACCCCCGCGGCTCGCAACAAACCCTCCCACTTTCTGCAACAACTCCACCTCGCCGATTGAGCACTGCCCAACAACACGTCAGCCTTGGGCTTTGAGCTCGTCAAGGGCTTGAAGCACTGTGGCGTTGACCTCTGCTTCGCCCCAGAGAGCATTCAACTCAAGCCGTCGAAAATAATCGCGAGAAGCCGTGTGAGCCACCTGTTGAAAGGCCATGTTCACACCTGAGTTGAGAGCCACACCCAGAAAGGGAACCAGCATGCCCAGTTGCTTTTCCGTGAGAATGAGTTTCAAGCGCCCCGACACTTGTTGGATGAGTTTGATCATGTGTTTGGAAGACTTTGAAAACATCAGCACGTCAACTTTCCGGGTTGAGTGGCTGAGAAGATCCAAACGGGCGTTTTCCGCCACCGTTTGCAAGTTCGCTCTGCCCTCGGATTTTTGACCCATAAAGTCATCTCTTGTGAGGGGGACCATCGATGCCAGCACATGGGTGACGTTTTCCGCCTCTGTGGGTGAATACCCATACACCCCTGCCAGCAGACTGGAGTGACGCGACAAGAAAGTCATCGAGGCATAAACATCGCTCGCCACAACCCCCGGCAAGATGAACTGCGCACCCGGGGCCCAAGCACATATTCCCGCCGCCAGACCCATGATCACTCCCTCAGCACCAATGAGCATGGAATCCCTCACCAGGAGAGAATCAGCGACTTCATCTCGCACTTCAAGCGGAAGCTCCGCAATATCCTCGAAGCTTTCAACCCTCACACCCTTCTTCAAAAAAGCCAGCTGAATGGATTGGAAGGGAATGGTTTTGTTGGCTACTGTCACCGTCGACTGCAGAGCCGAGGCAATGCCCTTTTCCACAGTGGGAGGGATCTTGTGAAACACAGGCCAAGACTCCGCACGGCGCATGGCCGCTTCAAGGGGCCGGCCCGTGCGCTCAAAAAAACGCTGGAGGCTATTGGGCTCGTGAATGTGAAGCGCCATTTCAGCGACCACACGGCGGGCATAGAGCTCATTTGGATCGGAACTGTTCAAAGGCCTTGCTCCCGCAGAAAATCCACGATGACTTCAGCCAAGCTTGGGCTCAGGTGTGATTCAATGGCATTTCCAGCCAGCTCATGCCGCACACTTCCCGGGAGTGTGGTCCATTTTTTGGGACCCTCCATCTCATCGAAATGAACTCGAGCCCTCTCAAGGTCCACAACTGTGTCTTTTTCTGAAACCACCGACAAAACCGGAAGGCCCCACGATTTCCAATCTGCTTTTTGGGCCTCCTCAACCAGAAGCTGAACCTCAGCCGCAACCGCAAGGTCGTATTCAGTGGTCCAAAGACGACGGCGGATGTCACTTTCGGCCTCCCACTTGTGCCGCCGAGAGCCCGTGATCCACTCCGCGACTCTCAGACCCCAAGGTAAGGTCAAGATTCTTGCGCTGGGGTTGGCCATTGCAAAGTTTGGAGACAAGGCCACAACAGCCGCGACTCCCTCGGAATCGCGCAAGGCACTGAGAAGAGCCAAAGTAGCGCCTGTTGGCATGCCTGCCAACACAACTTCTTTGCCGAGGGCACGACCCATTTCAATAGCCCTTCGAGTGTCGCGCAGCCAATCGGTGGCCGTTGCTAAGCTCAAGCCATCTCCCACAACCCCATGCCCCGTGAGGCGAAACTGCAGCAAATTGGCTTTGAGCGAGTCCGCAACCAAATCTAAGGTGGGGTGAAGATCTTGAGGGCAAGCAGAAAACCCATGGAGATAAACCACACTGATGGGAGTTTGCTGCGGCACGTTCTCCAACGAAAGCGGACCCGTTCCCAAAGGCACAGGCCGAGGCAAAAACGCTTCAGCGGCTCCTGCGGCCTTGAGACGAGCGGCACAGCCCTGATCTCTCAACTCCACACTCTGGTTTTGCAAATTGAGCTGTTCCACAACGTTTGCCGGCGTTCCAACAAACAGAGGCGCTCCGAGGGTGGGGTAATCAAGTGCTGGACGCGGCCCCAAGGCAAACACACCCGCCAAAAACACCAGAACAACAAAAAGAAACATCAGAATTTTTAGCAGAACACTCACAGGAGATCCTCTCCTTCTCAGAACCAAAATCTCCGCTCATCATCCTGGCCGAGCGACTCCGCCCAAATACAAGCGAAGGCCCTCCAACCAACCCCGATCGACTTCCCGGAGATATCCGAACTGCTGCACGATTTCCAGCTCGGAAAGAAGCTGCCTTCGGTAGTCCTGATCGTTGAGCACAGTGCAGTCTTGGAGGGAGGTTCCTGGAACCACACAAAGATCGGCAATCTCTTCGTAGCGTTCTAAAACGCTCAAGCCACAAAAGGCTTCCGAACCCAGAAGCCCCTTACAGTGCGCCAGCAGACGAGCTCCCAAACCCTCGAACTGATCAACCTTGAGAGGGAGCTCCTCGGCGTTTTTGGCTAGGGACTCACCCCCCTTTTTGGCAAGAGTGTGAACCAAAAGAAGGCTTTCCACAAAAGTGTCGGTGATGGCCTGAACACGACGGGCGGTTGTGGCTGGCGAGGGAGAGGCTGGGCCGAAGCAGGCGGTTGGATCCGATTGCTCTGCACAGGCACGAACCCAGGCAAGTGAAGCGGACATCGTGTCCTGATGCCGTCGTAAAATCTCTCGCTCTTGGTTCAAGAGCGCACTCCAAGAGTCATTACTCCGCCCCAAAAGCGTTTCATCCATCAACAACTGGCGCGCCGCAGCCGTGTCAAGATTCTCTGCCAAATGCGCATACGGATTGACTTTCGGGTCACCCAGCAGTTTCCAAGTTTGCGTGTCAAACTCACTCCCAATATAGGCAGCCAGGTACTCC
>JANQPW010000013.1 GCA_028285285.1 Silvanigrellales bacterium | reverse complement strand
CATTGCAGGCCCAAAAATGCGAGATGCTGGCGTGGAAGCCACCTATCGTGTGGAAGATCTCTCCGTTATGGGGTTTGTCGAGGTGCTCACCCAGTATCTCCAAATTCGTCGCATTCATCGCCGCATTGAAAGAGAGATTTTGGATCGGAAACCGCAGCTGGTGATTTTGATTGATGCGCCCTCCTTCAATCTGCGTTTAGCCGCTTCGGCCTATCAAATGGGAGCTGTGGTGCACTACCACATTCCTCCTAAAGTTTGGGCCCATGGGGAAGAGCGCGTCCACGACCTCAAAGCCAGCACCTATCTTGTGACCAGTGTTCTTCCGTTCGAGCAGCCGTTCTTGGCCCAGCGCGGTGTCCGTTGTCACTATGTGGGGCACCCTCTCAAAGATAAGGTGAGCTACTACCAAAAGGAGCATGGCTCGCTCATCAGTGGCACTGCCGTGAGATCGGGCACCTATTCTGTGGGTCTCCTGCCGGGCAGCCGGAAGTCGGAAGTGCGCAATCATCTGCGAACGATGGTTCTGGCTCTGGAGAAGCTGCGCAATCATTTTGCACAGGATGGCCGGAAGGTTATTGGGCTGCTTCCTGTTGCGGACACCCTCGATGAACAGTGGGTGTGCCGCAAGTTGAGTAAGGCTATGGCTGAAACCGAGTTGCCCGAAACAGCCATTCGAGTGATGCGCGGAGGCATGTATCGTGTGCTTGGTTCCGCAAATTATGCCTGGGTTTGCTCGGGAACAGCTGTGCTGGAGGCTGGCTTTTTCGAAGTGCCGGCCGCTGTGGTCTACAAAACAAGTCGCCTCTCCTACCAAATTGCCAAGTGGATTGCCAATGTGGAGTACATCAGCCTTGTGAACCTTGTGGCCCGACGCGAAGTGCTTCCCGAGTTCATCCAAGAGGGCTTCACTGTTGAGAATATTTTCAACCATGCTGTTTCGATACTGTCGGATCCCGAGCAGGCCAGTGCCATGAAGTCCGAGCTTGCGGCTGTGAGTCGGAAGTTCCCCAGTGGAAGCGGAGAGCGTGCCGCAGAAGCGGTGGTTTCCCTGATGAACTATTGGGAACGGGTTCCAGTGGAGTCGCGGCGTCGGTGGCAGCGCCATGGAATGGGGCCCGAGGTCGATGACGACTGAACAGTCACAGGGTGCCGAACCTTCCCCGTCTTCGGCATCAGCCCCGGCACCCAGCAGGCGGAGCCTTTTTCGGATTTTGGGCCGAGCCTCACGAAAAGACCTCCTTTTGGGTATTCCCCTCATTCCCATTTACTCAAGCGCAGAAGTGTCTTTGGCTTTCTTAGCCGCCGCACTGTTGCGTTTGATGTATTTTGAGAGCCCTCGGGTGCCCGTTGCTGAGCTGCTCCCC
>JANQPW010001008.1 GCA_028285285.1 Silvanigrellales bacterium | reverse complement strand
AGGGAGCCTTTTGACCACAAGGTCTTTTTAGGGCCGGGATTCTTTGCCTCTGCCGCTTGCCAGTTGGTGCCTGAACGTTTATAAGCGCAACTTCATCAGGACACGTGCCGGAGCGGTCTAACGGGTGCGATTGCAAATCGTATATATCGGGGGTTCGAATCCCCCCGTGTCCTCCAAGCCGACGAGCGCAGCGAGGGAAGGCTTTCCTCGCGAGAAAGGGCCACACCTGGGCCGTCGAGCGATTTAGGCAGATACACGTCTGCGATGTTCGAGGTCGATCAAGTCGTAACCGATTCCAAACTCAAAGAAGCAGGAGTCGGTAATGGTGAAGACATACGAGAAACGCATCAGGTCAGGAAAGTGCCCCAAAGGAAAACCGGTCAACCTTTATGTGGGACGAGCAGATGGCAGAGAGCACTACTGGGTCACAGCTGCAAGACAGAGGGTCTTTGACACACGTTCCTTGTCTGCGGCTGAAATCTATTTCAAGAGACTCGAGTCTGGGACAGTGCTTCTGAACCTCTGACTGATCGGGAAATCTGGTTGGCGGACACAGGTGCTCTGCGTGAGCTGGCTTCTCTGCCATACAGCAAAGACCTCAAGTTTGGATGTCTGGCAGCCTATGAGCACCACCGACTCATTGCAGAGGGCAAGACGAAGGTTCATGCGGATCACCCTCTTACGGTGGCCAAGGTTCTTAAGGATATGCCACCAATCCCAACCGGCAAAAGCGAGTTCTTCAAGTGGTGTGAAGAGGCTCTAAAGAAGGTCTCTGTCGTCAAATCGCCAAAAACGAAAACCGTCGAAAACCAAGAAAGCAAAGACGTCACAAGCCGTGCAGTCAAGGGGCGCATCGACACCCTCGTGCGATGCTTGAAGCACATCGCTTCTCTGCCTGCACTCAACAAATGGAAACCGGCCTTTGACCTTGGTGTGGCCCATCTCAAGAGCCAAAAAAACATGGCTGCCAAAGGAAAGATGAAAAAAAACTCATACCTGCCGCTCACCCTCAAAGAAATAGACGACACTCTGTCGAGCTGTGAATCCTTTGGCACGGCTCTTCTCGTTCTCACGTATCTTTCCTTGGGGACTCGATCGGGTGACGCCGAGAAGGCTCGGTTCGAGCACCTTCAAGGTGACAAGTTCAGACTTGACCTCGTTCAAAGCAAAACCAAGACCTCGAACACACCTGTGGCTCCTTTGGTTCTGAGAGCCACACTCAGATACATGCATGAAGTTGGTGTTCATTTTGATTCTGTACCCACAGGAGTCGACAAGAGACGATTCCGCCCCACGTGTGCGGTTGGTCTTTGCTTGAGTAGATTGAGTCCCCTTGAAGTCTCAAGCCGCACCGGTCACGCAACGCAAATGATGGTGATTCGCCATTACGGGAAAACCTTCCCTGCCGACTTCAATCACAAAAACTTTCGAGCCTATGCGGGGACACAGCTGATCAGGGTTGATGGTGTCACTGTCAGCGAATCGGAAAGTGATTATGATGCGTTCTTGCTGCGGCTCCTTCTCGAACAGGCGGTTCGATTTGGTGTAAAGGAAGACGTGAAAAAGTGGACCTTGGCCGAGTTCGAGCCTCAGTCTGAAACCGTGGGAGAGGTGGTTGAGTTTTGATTCGAGCTTCATGAGCAATATGGGGTTTGAATACTCGGAAATCTTGAATCAAAATGCATGAACTTAGTGGAGAGAGCAATGACCGTAGTAGAGAAGAGGCAATCATTGTCAACGGCTTGTGGAAGTTGTGGCCATATGGATCGGCACTTGATCCTCTTTCAGCATAACCATTCAGTTCACGACGCAGACGACATCACATATTACACCAATATTCAAGTTGTGAAATGCGATGAGTGCAATGAAATTACGATTTGGGCGGGTTACAACGAAGACTTCGTTTTGCACTCAATCGACATGGAAGATATGTCATCACTCGAGAAATTTAGCAGCATACACAACGTTGTATTTCCAACTCTGTATATCCGCTCAAAGTGGCCTTTTACTACTCCTCCTGAACTAATTGACAATAATACTGTTGACTTGCTGAAAGAGGCAGTACAAGCACGGGAGGCTGATCTCCATTTGTCAGCTGCAGTGATGTACCGTGCCTCCTTAGAAAGCCTTTTGAGGAACAAACTTCATTTTCCGAAAGAATACGAAGTGGATGTGCAAGTTGGGGGCGTCCAAAAATCAAAGAAGCGAAAGGTCGATGGTCTCTTCGATTACATTGAGTGTTTGAAGGTTAGACCTGAGATAGCAGGAAAAAAACGAGAAGAGTTGTTGGCGCTTTTGGAGTCTTCGGTGTTTGACTTGTTTCGATGGGTTGGGAATGTTGCTGCACATGGGGATGCTACGAGGTCTGAAAAGAAACTCGCTGACCCTATATGGTCATTTCGAAACTCGGTTCGAGACAGGGTGAACCGAAAAACTTCAGAGAGTTTAACAAAGCTCTTTAACCTTGTTCTTGAAGTTCTGTTTAGAGATCTTTCCACTGAGGCAAGTCAGTTTGTAAACCCCCTCTTAAAGAAAGATCCAAACAAAAGTTGACCTTTCGACTTAGATGTAGGTCATTTACAACATTTTGGTCACTTTTTATTGGCAAGTCTCTGAGTTCCAACCTTTCCCAGTAGCCTCTTCCCACTTTTGCACATGTGGAGCCACGCCAGCCATCGTCCGAGCATCAGAATTTGCCAAGGCAGCCTGTATCCCCGCCTTCTGTGACTCCAATTTGATTCGGTTCTCAGCCGACTTTACGGGAATGGCCTCGAGAGTTTTGAGTTGAGCTGAGAGCTGCTCTTTCTGTATGTTTCCTGCCTCAAGAGCTTGGCAGATCCCCTTCTTCAATTTTTCCGCTTGCTTGAGTTCCCACGCTTTCTGATTCGCCGCCAAGGCAGTTTCCCAAGGCTCTCTTACACACGCAGTCATCACCTTTTTAAAGCCACAAGCAGGAAGGTTCTCATCTTTGATCTCAATGTATTTCTTGTCTCTGAATTGGTCGTATTCAATCACATTTCCGAAGGTGAACTTTTCGAGTGGAACCGAGAGTAGACTCATTTCATTGAGGCACCGCTGATACCCCTTCATCTCTGAGTTTGTGGTTTTGGGAAAAGCTTCACACTTCTCAAGGTGAGAACGTATCTCTTTTGAGGCAAGTTCCATGAACTTGACCATTTTCCCTTTCGGATAGCCACGAGACTCTTGGTAGCACCCGTAGCCCGAGCTGCTCGGGTCGAAGCTGAGTTCACTCTCACGGATGCTCTTGACCACCTTGATGGCGGCACCGAGCTCACATTTTGAGAGGTGAGTGGCTGCCTTCGCCATCAGCCTGTTGTGTGTGGGGTTGACGTCGGGTGGGGGTTTTGACCCGACCGACCTGCTGTTCAAGTCTGACGTTGTTGAACAAGCGCCAATCATTGTGAACGAGATGAAAGCCAATACACTGAGTCCTTTCAGTTCTTTCATTCTTTTTCTCCAAACTCGATTTTCTTTAAAGTAATTTTTTCATTCTCATATGTTACGAAATAGAGATTCTCACCAACCCCCAAGAGCTTTGACTTGTCTCACTCGGCTTTGGTTTTCAAAAAACGTGAAACCTCAATCTCTTCCTGAACCACGAGGTTTGTGTTCACCCGTCTAAGGACTCTCTGATCACCGGAGAGAACAAAGAGATCTTCTCCAAGAGCAGCGATGTCCCACGGGCCCTCAGAAGGTGGATTCTCCCAACTGGCAGTGCTTCCGACGAGATCAGAGCCCTCAAGATTGAGAGTGGTTAAAGCTCGTCCTCTCGAACCCGAAAAATGGAAAAACTCATCCCCTACCCACAAGAGTTTCTGAAGGGGGCTGCCACCAACACGTCCGTCCAAAACTTCGACACGATCCAGTGAGGCTCCCTCGGAATCGAAGATCTCAACACGTGGTGTCCACGAAGCCCCCCATGCCACGGCATAGCCCGAGGGCAGCACCTCGAACGTGGCAGGTACTAAGTTTCCAAGGTCGAGCCTGACCTGCTCTGTGAGAGATCCATCAGCCAAGTTCAAGGCGTAGATTGGGAAAAACTCGTTCCCGGTTTCAAGGTCTCGAGTTTTGGATTTCATGATGTATAAGGACTGACCATCTTCTGACGACGTGACCCCCACCACTCCGTTGCTCTCCACAGGCTCCAAGCCATCAGGAAGAGGGATGTTTATGGTGGTTGGGTCGCCAAGGCTAACAGAGCGTCGGGCTGAGTCACCGTCTGTGTTCTCGATTGGGTCCTCGTCGTTCAGAACCTTTGAGGGAATCACAAGATTTTCTTCGGTGACCTCTGTACAGTTGTAAGCATTGAGTTGTGTCGTAAACTCATCGAAGATCACAGGCTTTGAAAACTCGTTGATTGAGATATTTTCTTCGAGCCCTGACAACAAGTAACAGAACTTCTCAGAGGTCTCATCAGGGTGGTCAATCTTCAGACCGATTCTGATGACCAACCGGGCTTTGTAGGTCCGACTTCAAGGACATATACTTCTTCGGTGTTAGTTCCAATTCATGAAGTATATTTCGTATTAAGTTGATATAAGTCGTCTATTTATAGTTCGTGAAGACGAATAATATTTCTTTATGGGGGTGTGAGGTGGACCCCAAGTCAAGGACCACTTTGAGCCAAAAATAAGTAAAGTCCT
>JANQPW010001002.1 GCA_028285285.1 Silvanigrellales bacterium | reverse complement strand
CATTTCCGCCAGCATGGGCGGTTGCGCTGAAAGCAGTAGTGGCAAAAAGGGATCCAATGATCAAAACACCTCTATTCATATTCTCTCTCCTTGAGTTGTGAATCGGTCATTTCCGTCACTGTGGGAGAGTTCTAAGGGCGAAGATGAAATTCCGCGAGAGCCATTCGTTTCGTTGGAGTGACAAGTTGGCAACGCAAATGTGTTTCTATAAATATATAATTTTATTATATATTTAATCCTGCGAGGATGACATGGTCAGAGGATGATCGCAGGCTTCAGGGCTGGGGTCCGTCGTTGCATCGTTCTGCGGGGGAGTCCCAGCTGAAACGAAGTCTATACTTCCTTTGGTGTATGCGGCGCGAGTGGCAGCGATCAGAGTGTTCATGTTTGCGGCTGAGATTTGGGTGCTGTTCTTCAGCCGTTCGTAAAGCTGATCGATCAGTTGTGAAGTTATCTCTTCGGCATCTTTCTTACTGAGTTCTGGTGTGTTTCCTGGCACGGGAATTTCGGTGCCGGAAAAAAGGAACTTGTAGACTGAGGCAAGGAGCGCGCCGTGAAAGCCGGCCCGAGTGCAGAGCTTTCCAATTTTGTGCCCAAACGTTCCTTCCTTTCCTCGGTTCTCAAGAGATTTTGTTCCCTTTTGACAAGCCAAAGCGCCCAACAGCAGAAGGGCAATTTGACCAACGTCTTTCAGGTTCTCTCGAACAAACCTCCTCTCCGCAATCGTTTCAACCGTGGTTTTGGCGTTGGAAAACAGTGTGTCGAAGGTTTGCTGCGCCTCTGGCGCATTTTCGGAGTAGTGGTAATAGAGATCGTCGAACAGGAGTGGTTTCTCAGAGTACTCACTCCACTGGGCTGATCCAAGGGTAGCTACCGAACCATCTGCCGCGGCGGACTGTGAAGCGAGGTATGTGCAGATCTTCAGTTTTCGATCGTTTACTGGCATGAAAAAGAGACTGATTGTTGTTCCGTTTTCTATGCTGGCAAAGGTCTTTTGTTTCGATTCCTGTGAGCGATTTTTGCAGGCCAAGAGAGGGTTTCCCAACAGCAGAACCAGCAGTGCCACCAGGGAAGTTTGTTGGGCTCCTCTGTAACTCTTTCGCGCTCTTTGGCGGCTTTTGTGCTTTTTGTGCTGGTTCATTCCACTCTTCTCCAGGGTTAGCTCAATTGTAACCCATGAGTGCAATGATTCGGGGGTCGCTATAGACCGTCACATAGGTTTGACTGATATAAAACTCAGAGAAAGAGGTTGCCCCCTTCAGGGATCCGTTGTTGAGCTTTTTATAGGCTTTGAGATAGGCAAAATACTTTTCTTTGAGCGCCTTATAGTCGTTCATTCCCGCTCCACGCTGTGCCGGTTGCCGCGATCCTAAATCCAGGAGGGTTAGCGGCAGAATTTGCCCACAACTTGAGCGGATATCAAAAATTGCTCTTTTTTTTCAGTCTTTTGAGGCTTGTGAAAGCTTTCTGCTGCTCAGACCCTGCTGTGGAGAGGTTTGAAGGTCTTTCAGAAGATCTCCTGCCTGACGGCTGCGGTTGAGGTCAGTGGTCATGGCCTCACGTATTTCACGCTGGATTTTTTGGTAGACCTCTTCGCGGTGAACGATTGTGTCTCGATCGGCCTGCACACCCAGTCGCACCTGCTTCCCTTTTATGGCCATCACCACAATTTTGATGTTGTCACCAATAGCGATGACATCTCCGACTTTACGGGTGAGCACGAGCATTCATTGCCCTCCTTGGCAATCCAACAATCCTTCGTGAGTTCAAGCTGTGTCAGCTTGAAGAGTACCACGTTCGGAAAACTCACTGACACAGAGCTTTGAGAAGTGTCAAGCAGATTTTTGGATCCCTGAGGGGGGTTGAGCAAATGGAAATGATCTTCCCAATCAAGTATGGTAGCAACGCATTGACACCCTGGAAAATGTCCAACGAGCAGGCCGTTTTCTGGGTGATTTTGTACGTTTCAGTAAGAATTGGAGTGGAAAAAATGAGTGGCGGTTCTGACATTTCGCAGTTCGGCAAACCTCTCGCTAGAGATCATTCTGAGCAAGCGATCCGAAGCGCCTTTCGTCGGAAGTGGACTTTCTGGGGGCTTGCCATTGGTATTTTGATTGCCGCTGCAGGTGTTTTCGCCCTGAATGAGTACCAGACCTCAAAAGAGAGAACCCTCACAACCGAGTATCTCAAGGCTCAATCGGCGTTTGAAAGTGAACTGGAGGCCTTCAGCAAAAGTTTGGAGAATTCCGAAAACCTGGAGAACATCAGTGATCTCAAACCGGATCACTCCCGCAGCACCCCTCTGTTTCGCGATTTCGCTGAAAAGCACCCCCATCATCCGCTGGGTTGGCAGGCAGCTTTGCGTGTGGCTCAGCAGGCCATGGAAGAGGGAAATCACGA
>JANQPW010000502.1 GCA_028285285.1 Silvanigrellales bacterium | reverse complement strand
TCTTTTCGCTTTCGGGCTCCCCGGCCCCTCCAACTCCCGCTGGATTGCAAAGCACCCGTGCAGCAAGAACCCCAAACCCGCTTCAGCGCCAGGGGCTCCTCCTCAGCTTTGAACAAACCCTTCCCCTGTCTTTGCGTGAACTGGGAGCGCTCCGCAGCACGGCCTTGGCCAAATGGGCCCGCATCAAACTGGAATTTAGAGAACAAGACGAGTCGTTTCACTGGGGTGCCGGACTTGCCTACGGTTCCTTTTCTTTTGAGTGGATTCACATCAGCACCGTTTACCCCACCCTCCATTTGGCCTACGACTTCGGGAGTGCCCCATGAGATCTGCCCCCTTGCTCTTCGCCCTGGTTGTTTTGACATGGGGCTGTCGCATCGAGAAACGTGTGGTGGAAACCTCTTACGATGAAAGCCGCCCTCTTCTCTTTGAATGGAATGACTCCATAGAGCGTGGAGAAATCAACCAACTCCGAAGCTACGGACAAGCCACACGCAGCCTCGTTCCCGACCGGAAAACAGCGCTCGCCGGCTACGGCGGGCTGGGTCGGCGCCTCTTCCCTCCTCGCCTCTACCAGAGCGACGACGCAACCGTCTTTTGCAGACCCTTTGAGAGCATTGATAGCGAAACTCGCATCAAGATCTCCCTCTTTTCCGGAACCGGCAACTCAGATGCGGAAGACTCCGTCTATATCTTTGTGAACCTCGACCTGGTTGCGGTAACCCAAGATGTGACCCAGTGGTTGATGAACGCCGCTCGCAAAGAGCTCCCTCAGGAGGTTGTGCTCAACCAAGCCAACTTTCAGGTGCTTGCCACCCACACCCATGCGGGCCCTTCTGGGCTGTCTCTGTCGCCGGTGTGGGGTTCCTTTGCTTGTGATTCCGTGCAAAATGACTATCGGGCAGCCATTGAGCAGCGCTTTCGTGCTGCCGTGAAAGAGGCTTGGGAAGGACGAAAAGCAGTGGATCACATCCGCTTCAATCGCCTTCAAGTTCAGGGGTGGAACCAGACGCGCATTGGCGGGGTTCCTGTGTCTACCGAAACCCTGCTGCTCCAACCCTCATTAGCTTCTGGTTCATCCCTGGGGTGCTTGTTTTCTTTTCCAGTTCATTCCACCTTTTTTGGCCCCACAGACCTCGCTCTCTCTCGAGACCTGGCGGGATACCTAGAAGATGGCCTCCGCAATTCCCTAGGGGCCACAGACTGCTACTTCATGAATGGATCTTCGGGGAACGCCAGTTCCAGAATGCTGGGAAAAGCCCCCACAGAGTATGGTGAGGCCGTTGCGGCAGACATCTCCTCGCAGCTCTCCTCAGGCTTTGCAGAACAGCACACCATCACCACGCTTAAGTACTCCTCTGTGCCCATCGAACTGCCACGACCACGCGTGAATCTAGAGGCCTGCAACATAGAATTTCTCAAGCCCCTCGTGCGCACACCTCTCATCGATGAAATCCCCCGCACCTCAAAGGTGTCTCTGCTGCAAATGGGAGACCAGGCTCTGGCTTTCATTTCGGGTGAATTGGTTTCGAATGCGGGCGACCAAATGCGCGACGCCATTCTTGCAGCCGAACCAGAACTCAAAGCAGTTTCGTTTCTCACCACGGCCAACGACTACATGGGGTACATTCTGCGCAACGAAGAATATGCTGGCACCTCACTTGAAGCCTGCTCGTCACTTTTTGGAGTGAATCATCTCGATGTGGTTCAGGCGGGGCTCCTGCGAATGGTGGAGTGAAGGAACAAACAGTCCGCTATCAGATTTTTGCACTCCTGCGGTAAAAGACCTGACCACAGCGCTGAATGTGAGAAAGAAGGTCGGGGTTCTCAATCGATGAAAAGAGCGACAAATCGACTGTGTAGGGCAAGAGCAGATCCTGTAGAGCGCAATCAAGGTTTCCTAAGTCGGACTCCTTCAGTTTCTCT
>JANQPW010000987.1 GCA_028285285.1 Silvanigrellales bacterium | reverse complement strand
ACATCCCGCTCACAAGATTCTGCTCGAGGTCAAACCCCTCAACTTCTGAAACCGAGAGTGGACCCATCTCAAATCTGCGGGCGCGGCCACCGAGCATATTGGCACCCAATCGCCTCAATTTTCGCGCGCTGGATCCCGTCAAAACAAACTGAGCCTTTTTCTTTGTGATCAGCCAGTGGATTTCGTCGAGCAAAGCGGGGATTTTTTGAATCTCGTCGATGATGACCCGGCGCCCTGCCACATAGGTTTCGCGAAGCAAGCTTGGTCTGGTCGCGTAGTCGGCAAAGACGTCTGTGAGGAGCAGATCAATGTATTGGTCCTGTTTTGATCGAAAAGTGTTTTCAAGCCAATAGCTCTTTCCAACCTGGCGCGGACCCCATAAAAAACAGGATCTGTTCCGCGGAAGGTCTATTTGGAGCTGTCTGCTGATAATTTTTCTCATGAGGGAAGAATAACATGATATTCTTCCCTGGCAAGAAAATATTTCACTGAATGCAAGATCGTCGCCATGTAGAAGCTCCGAGCGGAATTCAACTTTCAGAAAAAATTCAACTTTTTGTGGCAAAGAACTTGCATTTTGGGGGCCGGGAGCCTCTGCCGTTTGCCAGAGCACTCCCTCCTTCCCCTCCGAACTGAATGAGGAAAAGTCCATGCGAGTTCTTTTACCAGTGATTGCAGCATTGTCGGTCACCACAGGTTTTCTCGCTTGCGGGAGTGAATCACCCGTTCAAGCCGGTCTCTTTGACAGCTCCGAAAAAGAAACGGAGACCCCAACCACGCCGCCCCAAATTCACAAATGGACGAACAAGGACGGCTGCGTGGTCGAGGCCTCTCGTGTGGGGAGCTCGTGGGTGCTCAACGCTTCCCAATTCAAAGACGACACCACAAAACAGGTTCAGGTTTCTCTCGCTGATGAAATCAATGAATCGAAGATCACAACCTACTGCAAAGACAGCCGTTCGCCGCACTTCACCTCAACAGCAAATGGAACAACCGTGAAGGTCAACTGCGGGGCCGAGGCTGCGGTGGTTTCAACCAACTTTTCAACCGACACCGAAAACACACCAAGCCTCGCTTCCTTTGAACTCGAGGCCCACCACACATTTTTCTTGTTTCGGCGCGACGATTCGTTCACTTGTCTCAATTTGATCAAGTCAAATTAAAGACCAGCAGTCACCCGCTTTAGTTATGGGCTTTTGATGAGGCCCTGTTCGATCGCTGCTTTGCGAACCGAACCATGCCAGTCCTGTTTGAACACATCTTCCCCACCCGCAGCAGAGCGCAGCGCACTGTTCATGGTGTATGAATTGTCATGGAGATAATATATTGCCCTGTACAGCATGCCATCTGCTTCGGCATGCTTGGCAACCGACTTGGCGAACTCAAAACGCTTTTTCACATTGTTGATAAAACTCACTTTGTTTTTTCCGTTAAAAGTCAGCTCCTCGTCAGAGTACCCCGGAAAGGGAACACTTTTCATATCACTTTCAAAGATATTGTCAGCATGCTGATTGTCGTGTCGAACAAACGCAAAAGGAGAGAAAAGCTTACCATGCGCCGGGACCTTTTCTGTTGGCATACCACCAACGGTCAGACGCAGTCCACGCGCAAGAATCAAGGCCCTGTAGGAAGTCACAGGCCTGTCAATAGATGGAACAAGGAACCAACCCTTTTCCAGTTTGTCTTTAACGGATTGAAAGGTCTCAAGCGCCATCGAGGCGGTTGTGTGCTTAGAAAAATCGGCGCATCCATCAAGTGCCGCACTCACAAAAATCACGGTGCTCCAAAACGAGAGATAGGTGAGGGGCTGTTCAGCTACCTCTGCCAGAGCCTCTTTTCTGGTTTCTCTCTCGCACTCCTCCATTGAGTCGTAGTACGCCATTTGAATGGCATAAGGACCTTCTTGTTTCCTCTTTGCTTTTTCCTGGTTGCGGCTCACAGCCACAAAGCTTCTTGGCCATGGTGCGCCAGGAATTGGATCTTGATTGTGAGGCTTCTGCTCTAACGATTCACTCAGTTGAGACAAGTAATCGTCTAGGGTGCTTTTCCATTCTGGCACAGGAAAGTCACCTGTCGTTTGGGCAAAGCGCGAAGACAGGAGCAAAAAAGCCAGATCGAGGTCTTCTGCAAGCTCGTCATAGTTTCGCCAGTTGAGACTCTCCAGGGCCTCAAGTTCTTCTTGCTCGAACCAACTCAAATCTTCTTCAAAACGAAACGAACTGTCTGAACGTTTTGCATACTGGTCTGAAAAATCACATCCGACTGTGCCCAGAAAACCAATTCCAAGTGAGCAAATCCCAAACAACTTCACTATTTTCACGAGGTCCATCAAAAAGAGCTCCTTAAACCCTGGTTTGCATGTTTTCGAAGACGCAAGAAGATTGCCAAAGTGTGATCTGAGCCGCTTGAGCCAACAGGCCTTGGAGGTCGAGACATCTGGCCCCGTTCTTGCAATCCACTCAAAAAACCTCACAGAACCCCAACCCGTGGGTGATTTGAGCGGAGTGGTTTATGAGTGTCAAAAATCTTTTCACTGTCATTGCCTTTGTGCTGGCCCTTTCGGCCTGCGACAACAACGCTCAGCAGGAATCTCAGGCCAAAGACCTCATAGGTGCAGAAAAATCTGACTTGTTGCAGACCAAGCAGCTCGCCAAAGACATGTGCCTCGACCCCTTGTTTGACTCTTTTGACGATGGACCTCGCCGCTCTTGCCAACGGGTAGCCGAAGAGGCTGGCTTTTTCGACCCTCAAGCCCTGCAGTGGTGTGCTGAGGCGGACTTCTTCATGGCCGAAGAAAAACTCAACTGTTTGCGCATCACCAAAGACCACACCTTCAACCATGAGCTCGTGACATACTGCCGCAGCAACCCCGAATTCTTCGACCTGAACGAGCGCATGGAGTGTTTGAAAACGGGTCAGTCTCGCAGTTTTGCTCCCTCGACCATCAACTTCTGCGCCACCTCGGCTACTCTCACATTTCCCAGCGATCGCACCCTTTGCCTCATGGCCGTGGCCGGTAAGCGCCTCGACGAGAGCGATCTCTCCACCTGTGGCAAAGCCTTTTCCCCCGACGCCCTGATCAACTGTTTGGAAGAAGCAGGCAAACCCGACCCACAGAATCAAGACTTGCTCCAAGAAGCGTTTGAGTACTGCTACGATTCCGTGAAGCAACCCACCGTCTACAAAAGCTGTATGGCTCAAGCCAAGCAAACACAGTTTGTAGAAGAGGCAGCACTCCGCATCTGCACCCTTCGCTTCAAGCCCAAACAACGCAAAGGTGGCAACCGGGCTCAGTGCTTGGAGCATGTGAAGAACAGGCGTTTCAACGCCCTGGACCTCTACACAGAGTGCCTCGGCGCCTCTTCGTCTAAAGAGCTGTTTCGTTGCTTCTCGAGTTATTCGCTCTAAAACTGGTGCTCTCACTTTCACCTCAAAACAGGCGTCATCTGCTCTCCTTCTGAACAAATGACGTCCTCAGCTGCACAGTTTCCGCACACCCGTTGTTTGTTCGGCTCCCGCAGGCAAAGTGACCCTTCTCAAAGAGAAGGAACGCTTGCATGAATTGCCCCCATTGCCAAAGTCTGCGAACCAAGAAGTCTGGGTTCTATGAGGAGGTGAAATGAACGACACCAGTTTTTACAGAATGAGGGTCTTTCCCCGCACAAAGAGTGCGGCAGGAAGGCGGCGGAGGTTGTAGCCGCTGGCCATGCTGCGACAGTACGCTCCCGATTCAAGGAACACCAGGCTGTCTCCCACGCGTGTTTCGCCAATATCGGCATCTCGGCTGAGCACATCACCACTCTCACAAACAGGTCCCACGATTTGCAGTCCCTTTCCCCCCTGCACCGGTGCTCCCCATTCACGACCTCCCTCATCTTGCCGAGCATCTTCTTCAGAGGTTGCCCCCACACACACAGCGTGCTGCGCATCGTAGAGTGCAGGTCTGGGAAAGTCGTTCATGCCCCCATCAACATAAGCAAAGCGGTGATCGGGGTCGTTCTCTCGGGTGTAGAGAACCCGAGTGACAAAGATCGTTGAGCTGGCCACCACGCTGCGGCCTGGTTCTAAGCAAATCTGACAGTTTTCAAAGCCCTCCCCCCACAATTCCGTCAGTGCCGAATTCCGTTGCACTGACTCTTTAAGTGCCTGATGCAAGTTGGCGATGTGGCTGCGGATGTCGCTCCCATCTGCCGGAACACCGGCAAAAGGAACACCCAAGCCGCCCCCAAAGTCGAGGTGCGACACGCGCACTCCACGTTTCAAAAGCTCGCTGGAGAGAGAGGTGACCGCACCCACCACCTGTGAAAAAAGGGTTCCACTCAAAAGCTGAGAACCCACATGCACGTGCACACCACAAACAGCCTCACTCAGGGGAGCTCCCC
>JANQPW010000950.1 GCA_028285285.1 Silvanigrellales bacterium | reverse complement strand
GCCTGACACGGCCGCATCGCCCTCTGAAGGGGCGCGAGATTCACAAGAGCAACCCCTTCGCGTGGCTCTCATTGAAGACTCGGCGATCTTCCGGCTTTCTTGGAGGTCGACACTTGGGGCGGAAATCGCTCTTGATGATTTTGCGACTCCCACGGAGTTCTTTGAGACTCTGAAGTTGCGTCAAAGCTCGGGTGAGCCGCTTTGGGATATTTTGGTGACTGATCTCAATTTGGGGGTCAATGAACAGTCGGGAGATGAAGTGGCACGTGAGCTCCGTTCTCAGGGGTTGAGAATCTCCCTCGGTGTTTGTAGCAATGCGGATCTGAATCCCGAAGTGCGGTCGGCCTTCGATTTTGTGCTGGAAAAATCGAAAATTCCTACCCTGGCTGAACTACGGCAACTTCTCTAAGAGCCTGTGCGGAACAAATCCTCCTTTCATCGCCATTGCACGTCTGGAACCTTGCCATCCAAAAGATCAAAAATCACCAACAGTATGGCCAGAGATTTTTGATCGGTTTCGGGATCTTCTGCGAAGAAATGATCGCTCTTTGGTGCGAGAATGGCGAGACGAGAGGGAGTGAGCAAGTCGGGAAGAAGCGACAGCCCGTCGTTGGGTCCGTCTGATCTCATGAGGAGATACTGGTCGCGTGCAAAAAGGGATATGTCTCCTGAAAGCGAAAGCCCCACATAACTCATGTGGAGAAGGTGCTCCGGAAGTTGAAGGCGGGAGAATCGAGCTTTGAGGCGAGAGCGCTTCATGCTTCGCAGGCTCTCGAGATCTTGGTCTTCCCACCACATGATTCCGGCAAAGATCCAAGAACGCAGACCTGAATCGAGCCAGTCCACGAGAGGCACCCCTCCCAGAATACCGCCTGCATTGAACCAAGCCTTTATCGTCTGCGTTTGTTCTGGGCTCAGGAGTTCTCCGAGGGCGAGGTGGATGGCCGGCCCCGCCGAGCTGGCGCCAACAAGGACTTTTGCGCGGTTGCTGTTCTCAAGAAAGTCAACAAGAAAACGTGCATTTTCCTCTACGCTTCCCTGTGGATCGATGGGAACCAGTGTGGTTTCAAGGCCATAGTTTTGGAGGAGTCGGATCTGTGTGGAGAAATTGGCTCCTGTGGCGTGACCATGATCGACGTAGTCGTAGCCAGGAACAAAAACGATCTGGAGCTGTGACGAAGGTGTTTTTTTGAGGAGAGAGCGGAGTGAAGACAGACCGTCTCCGTCTTGCCGCACAAGCTTCAACTTCTCTGCGAAGAGATCCTGGAGAACACGATTGTTTCTTTCGGAGATCAACTGATGGCCAAAGTGGAGCGCCGCCAGGTCAACGGAAGTAGCATCTGCGAGCCGCTTCAGATCTTCAACATCTGTTCCTTTAAGCACCTTCCTGAGTTCAGCGTCCTTTTTCGAATCGGGGTTTCGTCGATTGAGGTATCCCTCGAGAAAGTATTTTGCCTCAGCCGAATCCACTGTGGTTTGGATTTCATAGGGTCCGAGACGCCCCTGAACCGGGATTTTTGCTGGAGAGGTACAGGCGACGAGGCCCAACATC